>NZ_LJQT01000414.1:0-4542 GCF_001400515.1 Pseudomonas meliae
GAAATTCCTATGCATGAACAAACAATGCCCCTACTTGTCCGAAGTGTGCGAGAAGCGGTTGAGTGACGGGGCCATCGCGGGCGTTTGTACTATCAAGCCAGTGACTTCCGGACCGGTTATTTGCTGCCCTATCCGCCTGTACGCAGACAAGTATCGTGCCCTGTATGACGTAGCAAAGATTGCGTTTGACGACGATTTAGAGCTAGTCGCGGGCCGGCAAGCATCAGCGCGGGCGCGAGCGAAGCAAGCACCGGTCGTAGCCGTGTTCGGCAAACGCTGGAGCGGCGAATTGCGCTTGCCACAAAAGGACGGCGCGGGCAGCTACTTCGTGGACTGGGTCCTGGCATTGCTTGATGCCAATGGCAAACTGAAAGAATTTGTCGCCGTCGAAGTTCAGACCATTGACACTACGGGCAACTACCGCAATGGTCGGGAAGCCTTACTCACTCCGGAACGTACGAACCCAGCGACCACGGCGGGCCTGAACTGGGAAAACGTCAACAAGCGTATCCTTCCCCAACTGATCTACAAGGGCCAAGTGCTACAACGTGAAGCGTTGTGCAGGAAGGGGTTGTTCTTCGTCTGCCCGCAACCTGTTTACACGCGCATTATGGCGCGCCTCGGAGGTGTTGGTGGTTTGATCCGCTATGCATTGCAACCAGCGTCAATCACGTTTCTTGCCTATGAACACGAAGAATCAGGCATCATCGACGGTGCCACGGTGCCGCTAATGGCATTACCGCCGCATTCGACCACCGTTTATAAGGTTCAAGAAGCGTTCAATAACGTCACCCTGCCGGATGAAAACGTCTATAAAACTGCTATTGAAGCAGCTCTTGGCTGACGTCGCCATTACAGGTTTAGCGTGGCCGGAGCGCGACGAACTCGGCAAGGCCAATTTTCCCCCCGCGATGAACCGGGCCGCGCTTTCCTCGGCGGCTTAGGGTAGCTTTGAAATACTTTTGGTGTTACTGCTTAGGCTGGACAGCCGCCGCGCTCGTGATCAACAAACCTTTCGTTTAGGTCAGTGCGTATGAGGTTTGATCCTCCTGTCGGGGCAGCTGCTCTCCCTATCTGATCCACCCGATAGCGTCTATTACGCCTGCCTTAAAACCCATTCCGACTGAAAAACGATTTCCTACTGCTTCTGATCAAGCTTTTTGCGAACGTGCCTCACATCTTGAGTGAGGTCCTCCATGAAGCTGCCACTGCGCCCTTCTCTTTCCCGCGCCACCGTCCTGCAAATCCTGGCCCTGATCGTCCTGATTGGCACGCTGATCTACCAGCAGTGGCAGATTCTCCACCTGAAAACAGGTTTTGAATCAGCTGCAAACCTGGAAACCGTCAACGCCATCACCCAACGCATCAATGGCGTGGATGACCGGCTCAATGCCGCCAGCCAGCTGAAGTCCGTGACGATCGATGATTTCAGGGCTGGCCAGCAGGCACTCTCCAATCGAATCGATGCCGTTCAAGCTCTCGTCGAGCAGGCGCAGGACGCAGCCCAGCAAGCGGCGGCCACGATGCAAGAGGTTGTGGTCATGAACGCTCGGATCGAGGAGCTGCAGGTGAAACTCCAGGACATGCGTGCAGTTCAAGCCGCATCTGCTCAAGTCACCGCTGCGGCCAAACCGAAGACTCCAGTCCCCTCCCGTAAGGCTACAGCACAAACCAAAGTTCAGGGGGCTCCTCCACCGTTTTCGGTCGTGGGTGTGGAGTATCGCGGAGGCGAACGTTTCTTGTCAGTCGCCCCGCCTGGCAGCACTCAACTGAGTCAATTGAACCTGGTACGCCCGGGCGACATGGTCGCGGGGAGCAACTGGCAGCTCAACAGCCTGGATGATTCACGCGCCCTGTTCAGCATCAACGGCTCAACCCGCATTCTGCCCCTGCGCCCTTAGAGGTTCACATGACCGATTACAACCTGCGAATGCTAACACTGACGGGAGTCATCCTGATCACAGCGGCTGGTATGGCCAACGCTGCAACAAACAGTTCTGCACAGTCCACCAGTAGAGAGCAACAGAGCGCCGTGCTGGACAGCCAGTCGCAATCGAGCGGCGAGATGCTTGCACGAGACTGGAACCTCAGTCCTCAGGAATGGCAGCGCTATCAAACGCTGATGCGGAGTTCACGAGGTGTGTATTCCCCCGGGCTGGATCCGCTGACAGCATTGGGTATCGAAGCCCGCAATGATGAAGAGCGCCGGCGGTATGCAGAGCTCCAGGTCAAAGCCGAGGCGCAGCGCACGGCAAAAGAATTAGCGTATCAACGCGCATATGACGATGCCTTCAAACGCGTCTACCCGAACCTGATGCCCATCGCCAGCTCTGCGCCCCAAGGGACGGCCGCGAGCCCAGCTAACCAAGGCAACGGCCGATTGGCAGTGTTTGTTAAGGACGACTGCCCGGAATGCTCGATACGAGTGAAGGCCCTTCAAGCTCAGAAGCAGCCGTTTGACGTGTACATGGTGGGTAGCCAGAACGACGATGAGCGAATTCGCAACTGGGCGATTGTCTCGGGAATCGACCCTGCGAATGTCAGAACCCGACAAATCACCCTCAACCATGACGGTGGACGCTGGCTTGGCCTAAGCCTGGGTGGAGAGTTACCGGCCGTTGTGCGAGAGGTAAATGGGCAATGGCTACGTCAGTGACGTGGGCAGGCCTTGCCCTGCTGTGCTTCGCGTTGACAAGCCATTCAGCCGAGCTTCCCCCGCCGGCTTATCAGCTGGCTGCCCACGCCGCGAACATTCCGTCGGAAGTGCTCTACTCGGTGGCACTGCAGGAAAGCGGGACCCGACTGCGAGGCCAACTGGTCCCGTGGCCTTGGACGCTGAACGTTGCCGGCGCTAGTTATCGTTTTGCAACCCGTGCCGATGCCTGCACCGCACTTATCATCGCACTGGCACAGGCGGGTCCCAAGCGGGTCGACGTCGGATTAGGTCAGGTAAACATGGGCTGGAACGGCCAGAGATTTAAATCAAGCAATCCGTGCGACGCGCTCAATCCCTACAAGAACCTTGATGTAGCTGCACAGATGCTCGCCGAACTGCGCGCGCTTGGCGGTGACTGGATCACCGTAGCAGGACGCTATCACCGGCCTGCAGGCGGCGCTCCAGCCGCCAATTACCGCAAGGCCTTTGCCAAACATCTCAGCCGGGTAACCGGCATCCAAATGCTGGTGACCAATCCATGACCCGATCAGTGATCCTCGGCGCAGCGCTCTGCCTGCCATTTATGATCTGCCAAGCTGCAGAGCTCACCGTGGTTGAAGACAAAGGCGGTGACTCAGCGTTGCCTTACTATCGATCTCTCAATCCCGAGCCGTCCTCTTCTGTCTCAAATCACCTGACCTCGCAACTGGATCCTGTAGCAGCACAGGGATTGCCGGTACGCACCACTCGAATGACTCCAGGGACAGTTCAAGGCCGAATCATCAACGCGCCAGGCCTGCAGCCTTTGTTCCTGATCGGGGACGATGAAACATCACGCCGATGGCTACAAGAGCGCGGTGCGGTGCTGAAGCAGATGCAGGCCGTAGGACTGGTGGTCAACGTGGCCACACAAGAACGACTTGCCGTAGTCCGGAGTTGGTTGCCCGAGGCGCTCGTATCCCCCGCATCTGGTGACGAGCTTTCTCAGCGCCTCGGCCTGAACCACTATCCGGTGCTGATCACCCCAACTGCCATCGAGCAATAGGAGGTCGGGTTATGGCTCACGATTACGCCATTGAATCACTGCTCAGACCCGCCGTAGAGCTGTACACCGTGTACGTGTGCGCTGCAGGTGCATTCCTATGCGTGTTCGCTCCCTGGGCGTTTGCGCCTACTCCGCTGTTCGGCATCGTGACCTCCGCGGGCTTTCTGGCTCTAGGTTTAGTGCGTCTGAAACAAGCATGGCAGGTGCTGCGCTATCGCCGAAACATCCGTCGACTGCCTCATTACACGATGACCAGTAAAGAAGTGCCGGTCAGCAATCAACGTCTGTTCATCGGACTTGGCTTTCGCTGGCAGCAGCGCCACACGCAAAGGTTGATGGATACTTATCTGCCGAAGTATTCCAGCTACGTGGAATCCACCTCGTGGTTCCGGGCAGCGCGTCGGTTTGAGGAAAGAGCAGAGTTTGCTCCCTACCCTGTCCGGCTTCTGGCCAGAGCCACATCATGGGACGTGCCCATCAACCCAGTGCGACCCCTGCCACCCGTAGGCGGCTTGCCAAGGTTGCACCGCATCGAGCCATACGAGGAGAACGTCTCTCTTCCGTTGGGTGAGCGAGTGGGCCACTCACTGGTACTGGGCACGACCCGAGTCGGCAAAACCCGTCTGGCGGAATTGTTCATCACGCAGGACATTCGGCGGAAAAAACACGGCCAGCACGAGGTCGTCATCGTATTCGACCCGAAGGGCGATGCCGATTTGCTCAAGCGCATGTATCTCGAAGCCAAACGCGCCGGCCGACTGAACGAATTTTATGTGTTCCACCTGGGCTGGCCTGATCACTCGGCACGCTACAACGCCGTTGGGCGTTTTGGGCGGATTTC
>NZ_LJQT01000193.1:0-28603 GCF_001400515.1 Pseudomonas meliae
GCGTCGCATGCCGTTCTGGACGCTCCGCGTCCTCTCCTGAGAACTGCGGCGCGGTGCAAATCTGTGACGCGGAGCGTCACCCACGGCATTCCCACGCTGGAGCGTGAGGAACGATAGCTCTCTAACTACCGTTCATTACCAGAGCAGCAAGCCTGCTCAACCCTCGGCAGTCTGCGAGGCCAGGGCCACGGCGCGGAACATGGCGCGGCGTTTGTTCAGGGTTTCTTCCCATTCCAGCACTGGCACGGAGTCGGCAACAATGCCGCCACCGGCCTGTACATGCAGTTCGCCGTTCTTGATAACCGCAGTACGAATCGCGATAGCCGTGTCCATGTTGCCATTCCAGGCCATATACCCCACCGCGCCGCCATAGACGCCGCGCTTGACCGGCTCCAGCTCATCGATGATTTCCATGGCGCGAATTTTCGGCGCACCGGACAAGGTGCCAGCCGGCAGAATCGCCCGCAGTGCGTCCATTGCCGTCAGCCCGTTTTTCAATTGACCGGTGACGTTGGAAACAATGTGCATCACGTTGGAATAACGCTCGATAACCATCTTCTCGGTCAGTTTGACCGTACCGATCTCGGACACCCGCCCAACATCATTACGGCCCAGATCGATGAGCATCAGGTGCTCGGCGATTTCCTTGTGATCGGACAGCAGGTCTTCTTCCAGCGCAAGATCGGCCTCTTCGGTGGCACCGCGAGGGCGAGTACCGGCGATTGGACGCACCGTAATCAGGTTGTCCTCGACCCGCACCAGCACTTCCGGCGAACTACCGACGACATGGAAGTCGCCGAAGTTGAAGAAATACATGTAAGGCGTCGGGTTGAAGCAGCGCAGCGCCCGATACAGATCGATGGGCGCGGCGCTGAAATCGATGGACATACGCTGTGACGGCACAACCTGCATGACGTCACCCGCGAGGATGTACTGCTTGATCGTGTCGACCGCAGCCTCGTAATCGCCCTGAGTAAAGCTGGAGCGAAACACCGGGTCGGCAGCCGGAGGCCGGTCCAGGTCCAGACCGCGACGCGGAGTGATCGGCTGACGCAGCTTGTGCATCAGTTCATCGAGCTGCGCGACGCCACGTGCGTAGGCATCCTGCTGCGCCGGATCGACCAGCACGATGGCGTGCATCTTGCCCGCCAGGTTGTCGAACACCACGACCGCGTCAGACACCATCAACAGGATATCCGGCACGCCCAGCGGGTCAGGGTTCGGGCAGTTGGCCAGACGCTTCTCGACATAGCGCACACAGTCGTAGCCAAAGTAGCCCACCAGCCCGCCGTTGAAGCGTGGCAGCCCGGCAATCGTCGGTACGTTGTAGCGCGCCTTGAAGGTCTCGACGAAGTCCAGCGGGTCTTCGACATCCAGGCTTTCGATCTCGACACCATCGTGGGTCACGCTGACGTGATGGCCATGAACGCGCATCACGGTGCGGCATGGCAGGCCGATGATCGAATAACGCCCCCACTTCTCGCCGCCCTGAACCGACTCCAGCAAGTAGGAGTTGGGCTGATCGGCAAGCTTGAGGTAGATCGACAGCGGCGTATCGAAGTCGGCCAGGGTTTCGCGGGCAAGCGGGATGCGGTTGTAGCCTTCGGCGGCCAAACGCAGAAATTCTTCACGGTTCATGAGCAACCTCGTGGTTTGAGGACAAAACGGTCAGTCAGGCAAACGTGCCGGCAGGCCGGCCAGGGTCAAGTCAGGCGCGCCAACGCCAGCGGGCCAGGGCCTTGATGACTTTCATCCAGAGTTTGCGAGTGACCACCACGATGGATTCTCTTGAGGAGGGACGTTTGATGTCGGGCAACAGTATCTCAGCGTCCATGTCCAGGCAACCGGGAATCAGCCTGCGCAGATCATCGATGACCATCGCCGGGTTTTCCTCGGCAATCGGCCGCCCATGGTTGTAGCCATAACTCAACGCGACGCAGGCCACACCGGCCGCCTTGGCAGCCTGTACATCACTGCGCGAATCGCCAACGAACAGCGCTTGCGAGGCAGGCACACCCGCCATTTTCATTACAAAAAACAGCGCGGCAGGGTCAGGTTTTTTCTGCGGCATGGTGTCGCCACCGATGATCCAGCGAAAGAAACGCCCCAGTTTCATCTCATCCAGCAGCGGCGCAACGAAGCGCTCCGGTTTGTTGGTGATGAGGGCCATTTCGACGCCCATCTTCTGCAGCCATTTCAGGGTTTCACGCACGCCGGGGTAGACCACGGTGAACTCGTGCTTCTGGGCGTAGGCACGCATGAAGATCTCCAGACCCTGCTCAGCCAGTTCATCATCGACGCCACTGTGGTCGAGGTGGTTGGCCAGCGCGCGGCGTACCAGCACCGGTGCGCCATTGCCGACCCAGGCGCGGACCGACTCAAGCCCGGCTATTGGCCGGCCAAGTTCAGCCAGCATGGTATCCACCGCTACTGCCAGATCAGGGACCGAGT
This sequence comes from Pseudomonas meliae, assembly GCF_001400515.1. Taxonomy (NCBI): domain Bacteria; kingdom Pseudomonadati; phylum Pseudomonadota; class Gammaproteobacteria; order Pseudomonadales; family Pseudomonadaceae; genus Pseudomonas; species Pseudomonas meliae. The sequence goes on from NZ_LJQT01000193.1 coordinate 2,452, forward strand.
CCACCAGGGTCCCGTCCAGGTCGAACATGATCAGCTTGGGCAACTTGCCTGCAAACAGCTGCTCAAAGCCGCTCATGCGCGGGATGCTGCCAGTTCTGCACGCATTTTCTCGATCACTTCCCGGTAGTCCGGTGCGTTGAAAATGGCCGAACCGGCAACGAAGGTATCAGCACCTGCCGCTGCGATCTCACGGATGTTGTTGACGTTTACGCCACCGTCGATTTCCAGACGGATGTCACGGCCCGACGCATCGATCAAAGCCCGCGCTTCACGCAGCTTGTTGAGCGTGCCGGGAATGAACTTCTGCCCGCCGAAACCCGGGTTGACGCTCATGAGCAGGATCATGTCGACCTTATCCATCACGTACTCCAGCAGGTTCAGCGGAGTTGCCGGGTTGAACACCAGCCCCGCCTTGCAGCCGCCTTCACGGATCAGTTGCAACGAACGATCAATGTGCTGGGTCGCTTCCGGGTGAAAGGTAATGTAGGTGGCACCGGCCTCGATGAAATCACCGATGATGCGATCCACCGGGCTGACCATCAAATGCACATCGATCGGTGCAGTAACGCCATATTTGCGCAACGCGCTGCACACCATCGGACCAATGGTCAGGTTCGGGACGTAATGATTGTCCATCACGTCGAAGTGAACGAAGTCGGCGCCGCTGGACAGCACGTTGTCGACTTCCTCACCCAGACGGGCGAAGTCAGCGGAAAGAATCGATGGGGCAATAACGAAGGGCTGCATGACGCACCTGTTTGAGCAGAATCACGGTGCGCGGATTGTACGCCAAGCTTCGCCTGGAGCGGTAAGCCTCAAGCTGCACGCCAATGGATTCGCCTTGGCTGGCAGCTTGAAACTTGCGGCGCCCGGTTATTGAGCCGTTCGGAGTTTTTCACTGCGCCCGCGTAACCACTCCAGTACCAGCAGCAACAGCACGGAGAAGCCGATCAGCAAGGTCGCGGCGGCAGCGATGGTCGGGCTGAGGTTTTCGCGAATGCCGCTGAACATCTGCCGAGGCAAGGTCGCCTGCTCCGGCCCGGCGAGGAACAGCGTCACCACCACTTCGTCGAACGAGGTCGCGAAGGCGAACAGCGCGCCGGAAATCACCCCCGGCGCAATCAGTGGCAGGGTCACGCGCCGGAAGGCGGTCAGTGGCGAGGCACCGAGGCTGGCGGCAGCGCGTACCAGATTGTGGTTGAAACCCTGCAAAGTGGCCGACACGGTAATGATCACGAACGGCACGCCCAGTACCGCGTGGACCAGAATCAGCGAGGTGTAGCTATTGCCCAGGCCCAGTGGCGCGAAAAACAGGTAACTGGCGACACCGACGATAACCACTGGCACCACCATCGGCGAAATCACCAGCGCCATGACCAGCGCCTTGCCGGGAAAGTTGCCACGGGTCAGGCCGATCGCCGCCAGCGTGCCGAAGCCCATCGCCAACAACGTAGCGGCCGGGGCAACGATCATGCTGTTCTTCAGTGCGCGCATCCACTCGGCGGAGTTGAAGAAGTCCTGATACCACTGCAACGAGAACCCTTGCAGCGGATAGACCAGAAAGCTGCCTGAATTGAACGACAACGGCACGATGACCAGCACCGGTAACACGAGAAAGAGCAGCACCAGCGCACAGATGATGCGCAAGGCGTAATACCAGATGCGTTCGATCGGCGATGTGTAGGGGTTCAACATGGTGACACTCCTCAGCTCAGACGCAGGCGGCTGGCGCCGACCAGCCAGCTATAAATCAGGTACAGCACGATGGTCGCCAACAGCAGTAACCCGCCGAGCGCGGTGGCCATGCCCCAGTTGATGCTGGTGTTGGTATAGAAGGCGACGAAGTAACTGACCATCTGGTCGTTCGGACTGCCCAGCAAGGCCGGGGTGATGTAGTAGCCGATCGACAGAATGAACACCAGCAGACAGCCTGCACCAATCCCGGCGTAGGTCTGTGGGAAGTACACGCGCCAGAAACTGGTGAACGGATGGCAGCCAAGTGAAATGGCGGCACGCATGTAGGTCGGGGAGATGTTCTTCATCACGCTGTAGATCGGCAGGATCATGAACGGCAGCATGATGTGGACCATCGAGATGTACACGCCGACGCGGTTGAAGACCAGCTCCAGCGGCTTGTCGATGATGCCCATCGCCAGCAGCGCACTGTTGATCAGACCGCTGGACTGCAACAACACGATCCAGGCAGCCACGCGCACCAGAATCGAGGTCCAGAACGGCAGCAGCACCAGAATCATCAGCAGGTTGCTCTGCCGGGCGGGCAGGCTGGCCAGCAGGTAGGCCAGCGGATAAGCCAGTACCAGACAGATCGCGGTAATCACCAGGCCCATCCAGAAGGTACGGGCGAAGATATCCAGATAGATCGCCTGATCCGGGGTCGCAGGCGCGACTTCCCCAAGGTCGTCGATACGATGGTCTACCGCCGCCAGCAGGTAATACGGGGTAATGCTGCTGGTATTGCGGCGTACCGCCTGCCAATAGGCCGGGTCACCCCAGCGCTCGTCCAGCGCTTCGAGCGCTTCTTTATAAGAGGCCGGTTCAGTCTTGAACGGCAACGCGCGAGCGGTCTTGCTCAGCAGGCTGCGATAACCGGCCAGTTCCATGTTCAAACGCTTGGACAGATCGCCCAGCGTGGAATTCTTGCGTGTTTCGGCCAGGTCCAGGCTCATTGCCTTGTAGACCGACTCGGGCGGCAGCCCTTTTCCATCCCACTTTTGCACTTCGACCACTGTGGTCGGCAGTGCAGTCACGACTTCCGGGTTGCCGACACTCTTATAGAGCAGCGCAGCAATCGGCACCAGAAACACTAACAACAGGAAAATCACCAGCGGAGCGATCAATGCCTGAGCCTTCCAGCGGTTGACCCGCTCGGCGCGAGCGAGACGTTGCTTCAAGTTAGGGCTGGTGCCTTCAGTCAGGGGCACGACGATGGCCATAGCGAACTCCGGAATCTTTCAACGAGAGGGCGCTCCCTACAGCAGAGAGCGCCCGGATCTGACGTGATGCAGCCTGATTACTTGGCAGCCCAGGCAGTGAAACGCTGCTCAAGGGATTCGCCGTTGTCGGTCCAGAACGCTACGTCCATCTGCACCTGATCCTTGATGGTCTCAGGCGTGGTCGGCATGTTCTGCAAGGTTTCCTTGTCCAGCAGCTTGACCGCCTGGGTATTGGCCGGGCCGTAGGCGATATTCTGCGAATAGGTCTTCTGCTGCTCGGGGCTCAGCATGTAGGCGATGAACTTCTTCGCGGCATCGGCGTTTTTCGAGCCCTTCGGGATGGCCCAGGCATCGAAGTCATATACGCCGCCGGTCCACACGACCTTGAGGTTGCTTTCCTTCTGCACAGCAGCGATCCGGCCGTTGTAGGCCGAGCTCATCACCACGTCACCGGAAGCGAGGTACTGCGGCGGCTGTGCGCCTGCTTCCCACCACTGAATGTTTGGCTTGAGTTCATCGAGTTTCTTGAACGCGCGGTCCTGGCCGTCTTTGCTGGCCAGCACTTTATAAACGTCTTTCGGCGCAACGCCGTCAGCCATCAGGGCGAATTCCAGGGTGTACTTGGCACCTTTACGCAGACCGCGCTTGCCTGGGAATTTCTTGGTGTCCCAGAAATCGGCCCAGCCGTTTGGAGCTGTGGCGACCTTGTCGGCGTTGTAGGCCAGCACGGTGGACCAGACGAAGAAACCGGCACCGCAGGTGGTGATGGCACCAGGCACGAAATCAGCGGCATTGCCCAGTTGTTTCGGGTCCAGCTCCTCAAACATGTCCTCATCGCAACCACGGGCCAGTTCCGGCGATTCGACTTCTACCAGGTCCCAGGAAACGCTCTTGGTGTCGACCATGGTTTTGACCTTGGCCATTTCACCGTTGTATTCACCGGCGATGATCTTGCCGTTACCGGCCTTTTCCCACGGCGCGTAGAACGCCTTTTCCTGAGCGGCCTTGTTGGCACCGCCAAAAGAGATGACGGTCAGGTCGGTGGCTGCCATGGCCTGCGCGGCGCACATGAGGCCCAACGTGATGGCGGTGAACTTCAAAGACTTCAACATAGGTTCTTTTCTCCACGAGCAGTGTTGGTAAGCGATTGGGATGGGCGATCAGGTCGCCTCTGTTATTGCTTTTATCGGTAGATCAATGCACTTGCTGCAAGGGGTCGAGCGCGCGGACGTGCTCGACTTGCCAGCCGATCGGCACGACATCGCCCACGCTGAGCGTCGGGTCCAGTTCAGCAATCGGCTGTTTGACGAAGAAGTCGTTCTTGCTTGCCACTTCCAGGCGCACGCGAACGTGGTCGCCCAGATAGATGAACTCGGCCACACGACCGGAAAACCGGTTGGCACAGCTCTCGCTGCGACCATTGAGGTTAATGCGCTCGGGACGGATCGACAGGGTCACCGGACCGCCAGGCTGACCGACGTTGATCGCCAGTGCGTGGACTTTCTCGCCACGCTCGAGCTCGACCACACAGCGGTCGCCGTCCTGGCTGACCAGACGTCCATTGAGGCGGTTGTTCTCGCCGATGAAGTTGGCCACGAAGGTGTTCTTCGGCTCTTCGTACAGGCTGCGGGGCGGTGCGATCTGCTGGATCTCGCCCTGATGGAAGACGGCTACCCGGTCGGACATGGTCAGGGCTTCGCCCTGGTCGTGGGTCACATAGACCACGGTCACGCCCAGGCGCTGGTGCAGGTGCAGGTGCAGGTGCTTGATCTCCATCTGCATGTGTTCGCGCAGCTGCTTGTCGAGAGCACCGAGCGGCTCATCCATCAGCACCAGCTGGGGTTCGAACACCAGCGCGCGTGCCAGCGCCACGCGTTGCTGCTGGCCACCGGACAACTGCGCCGGGTAGCGATGCGCAAACGTGTCCAGCTGGACCATGCCCAGTGCCTTTTTGACCTTCTCGCCGACGTCGGTCTTGCTCATGCCACGCACCGACAACGGGAACGCCAGGTTCTCGGCCACCGTCATGTGTGGAAACAAGGCGTAGTTCTGAAACACCATGCCGATGTCGCGTTTGTGCGGCGGCACGTTGTTGATGGCGCGGCCACCGAGGAGGATTTCACCAGCCGTCGGGGTCTCGAAACCGGCCAGCATCATCAGGCTGGTGGTCTTGCCCGAGCCGGACGGACCGAGCAGGGTCAGGAACTCGCCCTTGCGAATGTCCAGGTTGAGGTCTTTGACGATCAGTGCTTCGCCGTCGTAGCTCTTCTGCACACCACGAAAGCTGACCAGAACATCATTTGCTCCAGCGCTTGTATCGACGTCGCTCATTACCCACACCTTTGTTTTGTCTGCGTGGGCTCAAGCCTAGAGCAGCCCGAAGCCCCGGCAAATCGGGGGCCGGGAGAGAATCGCCTAGGCTGGCTGGAAGGCCAGGGGTAGGGATTGCCCTACAGAGATGGCGCGATTGGATATGTCGGTTCCTCCCCTTCTCGACGCGCGGCATCGCAAGAGGACGCAGAGCGTCCTGAACGGCATGCCCACGCAGAGCATGAGAACAATAGCGTTCTCAAGGACGCCTATCGTTCCGCACGCTCCGCGTGGGAATGCAGTTCTCGACGCTCTGCGTCGCAAAGGGCCGCGGGTGTCGGGTGTCGTTTTCAGACTCAGAGCAGTTTGTGCTCCATCGCGTATTTGACGAGATCGGCCAGTGAGTTGAGTTTCATTTTCTGCATCAGCCGCGCCTTGTGGGTGCTGATGGTCTTGCTGCTCAGTGCCAGTTGCTGAGCTATGTCGTTGACGTTGGCACCCTGCGCCAGGCGCTCGAACACCGAGAACTCGCGCTCCGACAACAATGAGTGCAAAGGCCGGCTATCGGTCAGGCCCACTTCAAAGACCATGCGGTCGGCGAGGTCCGGGTCGATATAGCGCCCGCCTGCCGCTACCCGACGAATTGCCGTCAGCAGCAGCGCCGGGTCGCTGTCCTTGGTGGCATAACCTGCGGCGCCGACTTTCAGCGCACGTGCCGCCATCTGCGCTTCATTGTGCATCGACAGCACCAGAATGGCGGGCGGACTGGCCAGTGCGCGAATCCTCGGAATCGCCTCAAGACCATTGACGCCGGGCATGGAGATATCCAGCAAAACCACTTCGCAAGTCACATGACGCAAGGTTTCGAGCAACTGCTCGCCGTTGCTGGCCTCACCGACCACTTGCAGGTCTCTGGCCAGACCAATCAGTTGCTTGATCCCTTCACGCACGATGGTGTGGTCTTCGGCTACCAAAACACGAATCACTGGCTTCGCTCCTGTGCGACGGGGTCCAACGGGATGTAGGCGCGCAAGGTTGTGCCCTCACCGGCCTCGCTGTCCAGCTCCAGTCTGCCGCCGAGCATCAGCACCCGCTCGCGCATCCCGACCAGACCGAATGAAACCACCCTGCCCGACTCGACGAAAAACCCCTGCCCGTCATCGGCGATGGTCATGCACATCACGCCATCCTGCAACGTCAGGCTGATTTCCACCGTGTGCGCCTGGGCGTGGCGCATAACGTTGGTCAGCGCTTCCTGAAGAATCCGGAACATGCCTGTGGCTCTCGCATCGCTAAGCACTGGCAGGTTGTCCGGCACCTGCACCAGACAAGGGATTTGCGTGCGCGCCTCGAAACGGCGTGCCTGCCACTCGATGGCCGACGCAATGCCCGCGTCGAGAATCGGTGGCCGCAATGCCGTGGCAACATCACGCACCAGTTGAAACAGTTGAGCGATAAGACGCTTCATGCTGTCCAGTCGCTCACCAAGGCCGGGATCCAGATCAGCATAGGCCAGCTCGCACATCGACGTTTCCAGCTTCAGCACCGTCAGCATCTGCCCCAGCTCGTCATGCACCTCGCGAGCAATACGCGCCTTCTCTTCTTCACGCACGCTTTCCAGGTGGGCTGACAATTCACGTAGCTGATCATGCGCACGGCGTCGTTCGCTGGCATCACTGAGAAACACCACCAGGTATTCCGCCTCACGAAAGCGCAGGAAGCTCAACGAAACGTCGGTAGGCAGAAGGCTGCCATCAGCACGCAGACAATGGGTCTCGAACACCTGCGGGCTGTCTTCAAGAGAGCGCGCGTTCTTCCACAGGTTGAGCCAGCGGTCCATATGCAGACCGGGCTCGAAATCAATCAGCGGGCGCTCGACCACCTGTCCCGGCGCGTAGCCGAGCATGGATTCCGCCGCCCGGTTGGCGTAACGCACACGACTGTCCCAATTGACCCAAAGGATGCCGACGGTGCTCTGGTCGATGGAGAATTGCGCCAGACGCAGCGCCTCCTCACCTTCAACGCGACGGGCAAGCTCTTCACGCGCGCGCAGCAACTCCTGCTCCTGCGCCTGCTGCTGGCGACGCTGCCAGACCACGATCGCAAAACAGGCCAGCAGCATCACCAGCAGCAGAATGCACAGGTTTTTCCAGAGCTTGGTCGACTCGATGAAATGCGATGGGGTGAGCGGCATCCAGCGCGCGTGCAGCTGCTCAAGCTCTTTGGCAGGAATCGCGCGCAACGCTTCGCTGACGATGGCGGCCAGCTCCGGCATGTCACGGCGCGAAGCCACGCGCAACAATTGCGGCAGCCCGATATCCCCCACTACCGCCAGCCCGGCAAATTCCGGCTCGCGGAGCAGGCGGCTGAGCTGCGCTTCGTCCACCACGGCATAGCGTGCCTGCTGACTGAGCAGCAATTGCAGCGCCTGACGCTCCAGCGGCACGCCTTGCAGGTTCAGGTGCGGAAAGTTGCTGCGCAGGTAATCGGCGGCAGGGCCTGGCATGCGTACAGCAACCCGCGAAAGGCTGTCGAGTTTCTCGAGGTCCACGGTAGTGCTGCCATCGCGTTCGCCGATCAACAGTTGCGAAACACGCAGATACGGATCGGAAAACAACCACAGACGCAGGCCCGCCGGGGTCTGCATCAAGCCAGGCGCAACATCGACTTCACCATTGGCCAGGGCCTTCTCAAGCGCCGCCTGATCAGGAAAGTTTCGCCACAGCAACTCGACCGGCAGCGTCGAAGCCAGCGCATTCATCAGGTCAACATTGGCTCCGGACAACTGCTGCAAACGCTGATCGAACTGAGCATAAGGCGCACGCAACACCAGACCCACCCGCAGCGGACCGTGCTGGTCGAGCCAGCTACGCTGTGCTGAACTCAACTGCGCAGACGCAGGCATTTGTGGCTCGTCAGCCTGCGTAATGGCCATCTGAATCATCAAGAGCAAAGCCAGGCAGCCGATAAAACCGGTGCGCAGAAGACCAATCATCAATGTGTCGCTCTCGTGTGTTCGTATGACGGCCATATGCCGCGCAGGCTCAGGCCTGACAAAAGCCGATCAACCCATTAGGCTGCCGGGATAGTTTCTGGCTTGGAATATCCGATGTCCTACACCTTTCGCGCAACGTTTCCTGCATTGTTTCTGTCATTGGTCCTGCCTTGCGCACTGCCTGTACTCGCAGCCGACCCGGCCCCGGCGAAAGACGCTGCTGCCGAAGCGCCGGTAGAACGGGCACCGCTGCTCAGCCGCTCACAGGAAGACGCGATAGCGCTGGAGCGTCAATTGCCTCGCGAGGATCAGCAGCAGCTTCAGGCGGGTGACGAAAGCTTTCTCGCCCTCTGGAAGCCCGCAAACAGTGACGCCCCCCAAGGCGCGTTGATCATTGTGCCTGGCGACGCCGAGTCACCGGACTGGCCGGATGCCGTCGGCCCGTTGCGAAGGAAGTTTCCGGATGTCGGCTGGTCAAGCCTGAGCATCACCCTGCCGGATGCGGTGGACAACAGCCTGGTGCCACGCGAGCCCGACGCCGCCCCGACCGACGCGAACGCTGCCAAACCCAAGGAATCCCCCAAGGACGCCAGTGCGAAAGCGCAAGACCCGGCAGCTGAAGCCGAGGCTCTGGCTGCCGCAGCAACCGCAAAGGCAGCTGCCGACGAGGAACTCAACAAGGCTCAGGCCGAGCGCATCTTCGCGCGGATCGAAAGCGCGATCAGCTTTGCGCAGCAGAACAAGGCTCGCAGCATCGTATTGATCGGCCATAGCAGCGGTGCCTATTGGGCAGCCAGATTCCTCAATGAACGCACATCGCCTGCCGTGCAAAAGCTGGTGATGCTTGCTGCGCGCGAGCCGGCCAACGCTGCGCCTTCGCTGCTGGACATGGTGCCTCAGCTGAAAATAAAGACCGCCGACTTCATCTACAAAAACTCGCCGGACCAGGCCGCCAAAGCACGTCTGCAGGCCAGCAAACGCGCCAAAGGCCCCGGTTTCACGCAGATTGGTCTGATCAATATCGTGGGCAATGAAGATACCGAGCAAGAACAACTGTTCCGCAGGGTTCGTGGCTGGATAGACGCCAAGGAAGAAAAATAAGCTTCACCCCGAGCGCCCGACGCACAGCAGGCTCAGTTGAACCCGCGTCGGGCCTTTACCACCCGATAGGCGTTATGCAGCTGGCTGGTCTTGTCGGTAGCCACCCGCACTTGCTGAGGGTTGGCACCCGAACCGGCAACCTTGTCAGGATGATGCCGACTGAGCAGCCGACGGTAGGCGCGCTTGATGCTTAAAGGATCGGTGTCCGGTTTTATTCCCAGAAGCGTCATCGCGCTTTTGTAGTCATCACCACTACTGACCGGCGAACGCTTCATCGGGTCGTGATCGGCAGCCAGCGCTTCGACTTGTGGGCCTGTCCAACCCAGCCACATGCCCCATACCCCGATCAACTCACGCTCGACCCAGGAAGCCTTGCCATCCGCCCAGGCCATGCGCCAGCAGGCACACAACAACTCCTCGGCGGTGTCCGGCTGCCCGTGCAGACCGCGCAAATAACTGCGCAGGCCGTCGGCACCGTCACGACCGCGTTTGAAGGCGTTGATGGCACGCAACTGATCCGCCTCGTTCAGGTTCAGACGGCGCATTTCGGTACGGGCCTGATTAATATGACTGGCCAGGACACGTCCGTCACTCTTGGCCAGACGGCCCAGCAACACAAACAGCAGCCCATCGGCGGGTATCGCCGCCCGCCCTCCCAGACGCTCGCGCAGGTGCGCCCAGCTCTGCAGCTTCAGGCGCCGGTCCAGCGCCTGCCCCAATAGAGCACCCAGCATTGCGCCCGGGATGCTGGCAATTGCATAGCCGACACCCGCGCCGATCAATGTGCCAGGCCAAAGCATTCAGCGGGTCTCCGCAAGCAACTGCTCGACTTCAGCCAGACGCTCGTGCGTGCCGACATCGACCCACCGCCCTCTGTGGTGCTCTCCAGTTACCAGGCCTTGATGCATGGCCTCACGCAACAACGGCGCAAGCTTGAACGCACCGGGCTCACAGTTGGCAAACAACTGTGGATGCAGGATAGCGATACCGCTGTAGGTGAGCCGCTGACCTGCCGAATCGTCATCGCGTACCTGACCGTCGACCAACGAGAAATCGCCAGTGGGGTGATGTGCCGGGTTATCGACCAGCACCAGATGCGCGAGACCGGCTAGCGGCACGCGCAAAGCGCTGAAGTCATAGTCCGTCCAGATATCCCCATTGATCACCACAAACGGCTCAACGCCCAGCAATGGCAAGGCCCGATGAATCCCGCCGCCTGTTTCCAGCGGCTGGCCTTCGGGAGAATAACGGATGCTCAGGTCGAAACGCTGACCGTCGCCCAGATAATCCTCGATCTGCTGCCCCAGCCAGGCATGGTTGATGACCAGCTGGTGAAACCCGGCTGCGCGCAAGGCGTTCAGGTGGTACTCGATCAACGGCATCCCCCCGGCACGCACCAACGGTTTGGGCATGTGCAGGGTCAACGGGCGCATTCGCTCGCCTTTACCGGCGGCGAGAATCATGGCTTTCATGCAGTCCTCTTCAACACAATCAGGTTTCTTTCAAAATAGCCATTTTCAGGCCGTCGCTGGCGTATCAGACAGCGGTCTCTACCGGTTGCTGCAGACTGGTGAGCAACTGCCCGAGTTGAGCCAGCTCGGGGCGACGCGACAAAACTGCCTCTATATAAGCGAAAAAGCGCGGGACGTCTTGCAGATAACGCGGTTTTCCATCGCGGTGGCAGATGCGGGCAAAAATACCGATCACCTTCAAATGGCGCTGAACACCCATCAGATCACTGGCGCGCTCAAAGGCGGCAAAATCTTCCTGCACCGGGATACCAACGGCACGCGCCTGATCCCAGTAGATTCTGAGCCAGTCGCTGACGCGTTCTTGTGGCCAGCTCAGGAACGCGTCCTTGAACAGACAAGTCACGTCATAGGTGACCGGGCCGTAGACAGCGTCCTGAAAATCCAGCACACCTGGATTGGGCTCGCTGATCATCAGGTTTCGCGGCATGTAGTCGCGATGCACCAGCACTTTGGGCTGCGCCAGAGCGCTGTTGATCAACAACTCGCTGGCCTGCCGCCAATCGCTCAGTTGCGCCTCGTCCATCTCGATACCCAGGTGGCGCTTTACGTACCACTCGGGGAAAAGCTCCAGTTCACGGCGCAGCAACGCGACGTCATAGCTGGGCAGCGGCGCGTCCATCGGCAATTGCTGATAGGCCAGCAGCGCCTGGATTGCATCGGCGAACAAGGCATCGGCATTGTCAGCGTCGATCACATCCAGATAGGTCTGACGGCCAAGATCATTGAGCAGCAAAAAGCCTTGCGTCAGGTCTTCGGCATAAATTTCCGGAACATTAATGCCCGACTTTTTCAGTAAATGGGCGATATCCACAAACGGTTTGCAGTTTTCCTGCGGTGGTGGCGCATCCATCACAATAAAAGTTCGGCCAGCGCCCTCCCAGCGAAAATAACGACGAAAACTTGCGTCACTACTGGCCGCAGTCAATGTAGCCGGGGGTACAGCACCCCAATTTTGCGTCGCAAACAGCGCTGGCAACTGCTCATCGAGCCAAACTTTCAGGGATTGCAGGCGTATATCTTGATCTGACATTACAAGGGTCTCCGACGGCGCTAGCCGTCAAGCGGGTCATGCTTTATTATCCGGAATCTTTTTCAGCCCATCGAGAGGCGTGCGGCCCCCCCGCGGGCAGATGGCGCGCAGGAAGCCCGGACTAATAAGATGGCATTGAAATCCCCCGCGTTTCGTAAAAAATTTCCGTTGCTCGTAACCGGCAGTCTGCTGGCGATGCAACCTCTGGCCACTCAGTTCGTGGTCGCCGCGGAACAGTATGACTGCTCAGTCTCTGCTTCGGGTGCCTGGAACTGTGCGCCGAAATCCAATGCTGCTGCAGTGGACCTGCCTCCGCGCCCCGTGCATGACACGACGTCGGTCAGTTCCAACGGCACAGTCACCTCGCAAAGCACCTCTTCGGGTGAGCAGGTTGCGGGTACGCAACTGGTTACCGAAGCCAAGGGCAAAGGTCTGAGGTCGCGTAGTGCTGACTACAGCCACCTTGATTGGGTTCCTCGTGAAAAGCTCACCGCAGCACAACTGGCCGAAACCGGCCCGTATTGCTCGGGTGCTTACGTCGAGCCAATCCGCCCTGGCATGGACGACAAGACGCCGATGAAAGACGCGCCTATGTTCGTGGGTGCCAAGGCTTCGCGTTACGAACAGGAAGCGCAGGTCGCGACGCTGGCAGGTGATGTCGTGTTGCGCCAGGGCAGCATGCAGGTACAGGCCCAAGAGGCAGCACTGCATCAGGCCGAAAACCGTGGCGAGCTGAACGGCGATGTCCGTCTGCGCGACAACGGCGCGCTGATCGTCGGTGACAAGGCCGAGTTGCAACTCGATACCGGCGAAGCCCGTGTCGACAATGCCGAATACGTCCTGCACAAGTCGAACATTCGCGGTAACGCCCTGTACGCCAAGCGTGCAGAGAACGCGATCATCCGGCTCAAGGACGGTACCTACACCTCGTGTGAGCCGAACAGCAACGCTTGGACGCTCAAGGGCAACAACATCACGCTGAACCCGGCCACCGGCTTTGGTACAGCGACCAACGTTACCCTGCGGGTCAAGGACATACCGGTTCTGTACACGCCGTATATCTACTTCCCGATCGACGACCGTCGCCAGTCCGGCTTCCTGCCGCCGACCATTGCGGCAGGCGGCGATAACGGTTTCACACTCGTTACTCCGTACTACTTCAACCTGGCACCGAACTACGACGCCACGTTGTACCCGCGTTACATGGCCGACCGCGGCCTGCTGATGGAAGGCGAGTTCCGCTACCTGACCAAAGGCAGCGAAGGCCAGTTTGGCGGCGCGTACCTGAACGACGAGAACGACGACCGCAAGCTGCAGTCGGACTACGACAAGACTCGCTGGATGATCAACTGGCAGCACAAGGGCGGGCTTGATACGCGCTGGCTGACCCAGGTTGATTACACCGACATCAGCGACCCGTATTACTTCCAGGATCTGGAAACCGATCAGATCGGCGTTAAAAGGACGGACTTCCTCAACCAGCAGGGCTCTTTGACCTACCGTGGCGACAGCTACTCGGCAGTTTTCAACGCTCAGGCCTACAAACTGGCGACGGTTGCGAACATCACGCCTTATAACCGCCTGCCTCAATTGATGGTCAACGGTACGTTGCCGTACAGCCCTGGCGGGTTGAAGTTCGATTACCAGACCGAAGCCGTTCGTTTCGACCGCGACCTGCGTAATGGCGTATTTGTTGACGAAGACGGCAACTTTGAAAACCGTCTGGACACCAACGTTACTGGTCTTGACCGGGCAAACGGTGATCGCCTGAACCTGGCGCCATCCGTCAGCCTGCCGATGAACTGGACCTACGGTTTCCTGACACCCAAGCTCAAGTATGTTTATACCCAATACGACTTGAGTCTGGACGGTATAGGCAAGACTCAACTGGCTAACGCAGGCGGAACGTTCGACAGCAGCGTAAACCGCAGCGTGCCGATCTTCAGCGTCGACAGCGGCCTGTACTTCGACCGTAACACCAACTGGTTCGGCAAGGATTACCGTCAGACCCTGGAACCGCGCCTGTTCTATCTCTATGTACCCGAGAAAGACCAGACCGACATCCCGGTATTCGACACCAGCGAAAGCACGTTCAACTATGCCTCGCTGTTCCGTGACAACCGCTTCACCGGTTCCGACCGCATCGGCGACGAGAACAAGCTGTCGCTGGGTATCACCAACCGCTGGATCGAAGACAACGGCTTTGAACGTCAACGCTTCAGCATCGGCCAGGCGCTGTATTTCGAAGACCGCAAGGTGCAATTGCCTGGCGTAGTGTTCGCTGATCGTGATGATGCGCGCGCCAACGTTTCGCCTTACGCGCTGGAATACGAATACCGCTTCAACCGCGACTGGCGCTTCAACTCCGATTTCAACTGGGATCCGGACAGCAAGAGCACCCGTTCGGGCAGCGCAATGTTCCATTACCAGCCTGAAGACAACCCGAACAAGATCGTCAACCTCGGCTATCGCTATCGCAACGACCAGATTCGTTACGACGAAAGCACTGGCCGCTGGATCGTGGGCGGTGGCGACTACGGACGTCCGGGCGATGACAACTACGTGAAGGACTACTACAAGATCCAGCAGCACGATTTCTCGGTCATCTGGCCAATTGTGCCGCAGTGGAGCCTGATCAGCCGCTGGCAGTATGACTACAACCGTGCGCGCACCATCGAAGCTTTCGGCGGGTTCGAGTACGACAACTGCTGCTGGAAAATGCGTCTGGTCAACCGCTATTGGATCGACTACGACGAGTTCAGCCAGGCAGCGCCTCAGAACGAGAAAGGCGACCGCGGCATATTCCTACAAATCGTGTTGAAGGGGCTCGGCGGTGTAACTGGCGCCAAGGTAGACAGCTTCCTCGACAAAGGCATTCAAGGTTATCGTGAACGTGAAGACCAAGCTTTCTGATTGTCTGCGCCCGCTGATGCTGGGCGCGTTACTCCTGAGCGGTGCAGTGCATGCTGCGGTTCAACCTCTGGACAGTGTCGTGGCTATCGTCGACAACGATGTGATCATGAAAAGCCAGATGGACCAGCGTGTACGTGAAGTTCAGCAGACCATTGCCAAGCGTGGCTCTGGTGTACCGCCTGCAGAAGCCCTGCAACCACAGGTTCTGGATCGTCTGATCCTGGAAAACCTGCAGTTGCAGATGGGCGAACGCTCTGGCATTCGCGTCTCAGACGACGAGTTGAATCAGGCCATTGGCACCATTGCCCAGCGCAACAACATGAGCGTGGAGCAGTTCCGCGCAGCGCTGGCTCATGACGGCTTGTCCTATAACGATGCACGCGAGCAGGTGCGCCGGGAAATGATCATCAGCCGTGTGCGTCAGCGCCGGGTGGCCGAACGTATCCAGGTATCCCAGCAGGAAGTGAAAAACTTCCTCGCCTCCGATCAGGGCAAGGCTCAGTTGTCTGAAGAGTTCCACCTGGCCAACATTCTGATCGCAACGCCTGACAGCGCCTCTTCGGATGCCATCCAGGCTGCTGCGGTCAAAGCCAAGGGCATTTATGACCAGCTGAAGAAAGGTGCTGACTTCACCCGACTCGCAGCCACCACCTCCTCCAGCGAAAACGCACTGGAAGGCGGCGACATGGGCTGGCGCAAGGCTGCGCAACTGCCACCGCCGTTCGGTGACATGCTCAGCGCGATGCCTGTCGGCGACGTGACGCCTCCAGCGCGCACGCCGGGCGGTTTCATCATCCTCAAGTTACTGGAAAAACGTGGCGGCCAGGGGCAGGCACAAATGCGTGATGAAGTGCATGTGCGTCATATCCTGATCAAACCAAGCGAAATCCGTAACGAAGAAGAGACCAAGCGTCTTGCCGAGAAAATCTACGACCGCATCCAGAATGGCGAAGACTTCGCCGAACTGGCGAAAAGCTTTTCGGAAGATCCAGGCTCGGCACTCAATGGCGGCGATCTGAACTGGGTTGATCCGAACTCTCTGGTTCCGGAATTCCGTCAGGTCATGAACGAAACGCCACAAGGCGAATTGTCCAAACCGTTCAAGACCGCTTATGGCTGGCACGTTCTGGAAGTTCTCGGTCGCCGCTCCACGGATGCTACCGATCAGGCGCGTGAACAACAGGCGTTGAACGTACTGCGTAACCGCAAGTACGACGAAGAGCTGCAAACCTGGCTGCGTCAGATCCGTGACGAAGCCTACGTTGAAATCAAACTCCCTGGCGCGACCCAGGCTGCGCAGTGAAACCCAAGCGTTTCGCCCTGACACCCGGCGAGCCGGCCGGCATAGGCCCTGACCTTTGCCTGCTGCTCGCCACGCAGCCTCAGCCATACCCCCTGATCGCCATCACCAGCCGTGACCTGCTCCTTGAGCGGGCCGCGCAACTGGGTGTGGCGGTCAGTCTGCTTGACGTCACCCCTGATACGCTTCCCGACCTGCCTGCGCCTGCCGGCAGTTTGTACGTCTGGGATACGCCCCTGGCAGCCGCGGTAGAAACCGGCGTGCAGAACAAGGCCAATGCAGCATTCGTACTGCAAACCCTGACTCGCGCTGGCCAAGGCTGTCTCGACGGGCTGTTCAGCGGCATGATTACTGCCCCGGTGCACAAAGGCGTCATCAACGACGGCGGCATCGCTTTTTCCGGACACACCGAATTTCTTGCCGAACTGACCCACACTGAACAGGTGGTGATGATGCTGGCGACCGGCGACCTGCGCGTGGCGCTGGTGACCACGCACCTGCCGTTGCGCGAGGTGGCTGATGCCATCACGCCAGACCGACTGGAGCGCGTGACACGCATCCTGCATGCCGATCTGGTGAACAAGTTCGGCATTGCCCGCCCGCGTATTCTGGTCTGCGGCCTCAACCCTCATGCAGGCGAAAGCGGGCATCTGGGCCGTGAAGAAATCGACATCATCGAACCGACTCTGGAGCGCCTGCGCAGCGAGGGCCTGGACTTACGCGGCCCACTGCCTGCCGACACTCTGTTTACCCCCAAATATCTGGAGCACTGCGACGCAGTGCTGGCGATGTACCACGATCAAGGCTTGCCCGTGCTGAAATACAAAGGTTTCGGCGCAGCAGTCAATGTGACGCTCGGCCTGCCGATTATCCGCACTTCTGTCGATCACGGCACGGCGTTGGACCTGGCTGGCAGCGCGAACATTGATACCGGCAGCCTGCACGTTGCACTGCAAACCGCCTACCAGATGGCCGAGACCCATTCATGACCGAGCAATACCAACACCGGGCGCGCAAGCGTTTCGGTCAGAACTTCCTGCACGACGCAGGCGTTATCGACAAAATCCTGCGCGCCATTCGTGCCAAACCTGAAGACCGGCTGCTGGAAATCGGACCGGGCCAGGGCGCGCTGACCGAAGGGCTGCTCAACAGCGGCGCACAGCTGGACGTGGTCGAGCTGGACAAGGACCTGATCCCGATCCTCACCGGCCAGTTCGGCAACAAGCCAAATTTCAACCTGCATCAGGGTGATGCACTGAAGTTCGACTTCAACAGCCTGGGCGCCGAACCGCGCAGCCTGCGTGTCGTGGGCAACCTGCCGTACAACATCTCGACGCCGTTGATTTTTCATCTGTTGCAAAACGCCAGCCTGATCCGCGACATGCACTTCATGTTGCAGAAGGAGGTGGTCGAGCGCATGGCTGCCGGTCCCGGCGGCGGTGACTGGGGTCGTCTGTCAATCATGGTCCATTACCATTGCCGCGTGGAGCATCTGTTCAACGTCGGGCCGGGGGCGTTCAACCCGCCGCCGAAAGTGGACTCGGCCATTGTGCGTCTCGTCCCTTACGAAACATTGCCGCACCCTGCCAAGGATCACCGCGTGCTGGAGCGCATCGTGCGTGAAGCGTTCAACCAGCGTCGCAAGACCCTGCGCAACACGCTCAAGTTGCTGTTGACCAGCGACGAGATTACCGCTTCCGGAGTAGACGGCAGCTTGCGTCCCGAGCAACTCGACCTGGCTGCATTCGTCCGTCTGGCAGACACTCTCAGCGAGAAAGTTGTGACAAAGTGAACCCTGAGGACAAGTAAACGGCACTGCCAGTCGTCATTTCCCGCTTACTTGTCCTAGACTTGTCTACCTGCCGCACACGCCATTTTTTCGTTATGGATTTCAAGGCCTATTGCATGCCCGATTCTCGTTACCAGGTCGACGTCAGCGTCGTCACACGCTTTCTCTCGGAACAGTCGCAACCCGAGCAGAATCGCTTCGCTTTCGCCTATACCATCACCGTGCACAACAACGGTAAATTACCTGCCAGGCTGCTGTCGCGTCACTGGGTCATCACCGACGGCGACGGCCATGTCGAAGAGGTGCGCGGCGAGGGCGTGGTCGGTCAGCAACCGTTGATCGAGGTCGGTAAAAGCCATACCTACAGCAGCGGTACGGTAATGACCACCCGCGTGGGCAATATGCAGGGTTCTTATCAGATGCTGGCTGAAGACGGTAAACGCTTTGATGCGGTCATAAAGCCCTTTCGTCTGGCCGTCCCGGGTTCGCTGCACTGATGGCGGTGTACGCCGTTGGTGACCTGCAAGGTTGCCTTGAACCTCTGCAATGCCTGCTCGAGCACGTCCACTTCAACCCCGAGCATGATCGACTCTGGCTGGTGGGCGATTTGGTCAATCGTGGCCCGCAATCGCTGGAAACACTTCGCTACCTGTACGGCCTCCGTGAATCGCTGGTGTGCGTGCTGGGCAATCATGACCTGCACCTGCTTGCCGTCGCCCGTAAACACGAACTGCTCAAAAAAGGCGATACGCTGCGCGAAATCCTTGAAGCGCCGGATCGTGACGAATTGCTCGGCTGGGTGCGTCGGCAAAAGCTGATGCACTACGATGCAGAGCGCAACGTCGCCATGGTGCATGCCGGTATCGCGCCGCAGTGGTCGCTGAAAAAGGCCTTGAAGCACGCAGCCGAAGTCGAGCATGCACTTCAGGACGACCAGCTGTATGGCGCTTTTCTCGACGGCATGTACGGCAATGAGCCGGCCAAGTGGGACAACGACCTGCAAGGCGTCACGCGTTTGCGGGTGATTACCAACTACTTCACCCATATGCGCTTCTGCACCAGCGACGGCAAGCTCGACATGAAGAGCAAGGAAGGCGTTGAAACCGCCATACCTGGCTATGCGCCCTGGTTCAGCCACCCGAAACGCAAGACCCGTGAGCTGAAAATCATTTTTGGCCACTGGGCGGCGCTTGAGGGTCGCTGCAACGAGCCTGGCGTCTTTGCCCTCGACAGCGGATGTGTCTGGGGCGGCTCGATGACGCTGCTCAACGTTGATACCCTTGAACGTCACCAATGCAATTGCGATGCTGTCGGCCAGGCCGCCAACGGGCTTGTTACAAGCGCACAGGCCGGCACCGCCACTAACCCCCAGGCTCAGGAGCCCAGGCAATGACCGAATTCAAACGTATTCCACCTGAACAGGCACAGGCACTGCGCGAGCAAGGTGCAGTGCTGGTCGATGTTCGTGATGCGCAGACTTTTCAAAGCAATCACATTCCTGACTCCGTGCATCTGGACAATCACTCGATTGCCGACTTCATCGCCAAGGCCGATCTGGACAAGCCGCTGGTCGTTGTCTGCTACCACGGCAACTCCAGCCAGAGCGCTGCAGCCTACCTGGTGGGCCAGGGTTTCTCCGACGTATACAGCGTGGACGGCGGCTTTGAGCTGTGGCGCGCCACTTACCCTGACGAAACCGCGCAAGGCTGATAAAAAATATTTTTATGACAGCTGATCCCGCGTTTTACGCGGGCTCGCGAGCCATCTGACGAACGGTCAGCCCGTCTTCTCGCGCATCCCTTCTTTATCTTTCCGAATCCGAACTATCCTTAGCCTAGGCCATCCGTATTCAGGGGAGAGCCGGTACACCGGCGCGTGGGTCATCGGTAGTTACTTTTAAGGTGTTCTGGGGGGAAACAGCAGCCGCATTCTGGTTGCTGCCAGCATCGACTGACGATCCGCCGCCGGCTCCACGTATCGAGCGAGGTGACGTCATGAGTATATTCAGCCACTTCCAACAACGCTTCGAAAGCACACGGCAAGAAGAGCTCTCGCTACAGGAGTATCTGGAGCTCTGCAAACAGGACCGCAGCGCTTACGCCTCTGCCGCAGAACGTCTTCTGCTGGCCATTGGCGAGCCCGAACTGGTGGATACCTCTACCAACTCCAGGCTCTCGCGAATATTCTCCAACAAGGTGATACGCCGCTATCCAGCCTTTGCCGACTTCCACGGAATGGAAGAATGCATCGACCAGATCGTTTCGTATTTCCGCCATGCCGCCCAAGGCCTGGAAGAGAAGAAGCAAATCCTTTACCTGCTCGGCCCGGTAGGCGGTGGTAAATCGTCCCTGGCTGAAAAGCTCAAGCAACTGATCGAAAGAGTCCCGTTCTACGCCATCAAGGGCTCGCCAGTCTTCGAGTCGCCTCTGGGCCTGTTCAACGCCACTGAGGACGGCGCGATTCTGGAAGAAGACTTCGGAATTCCGCGACGCTACCTGAGCACTATCATGTCGCCCTGGGCGACCAAGCGCCTGGCCGAGTTCGGTGGTGACATCAGCCAGTTCAAGGTTGTGAAGCTCTACCCTTCGATTCTCAACCAGATCGCCGTAGCGAAAACCGAGCCCGGCGACGAAAATAACCAGGATATTTCCGCGCTGGTCGGCAAGGTCGATATTCGCAAACTGGAAGAATTCCCACAGAACGACGCCGACGCGTACAGCTACTCGGGCGCACTGTGCCGGGCCAACCAGGGCCTGATGGAATTCGTCGAGATGTTCAAGGCACCGATCAAGGTCCTTCACCCGTTGCTGACCGCGACCCAGGAAGGTAACTACAACAGTACCGAGGGGCTGGGTGCCATCCCGTTCACCGGTATTCTGCTGGCGCACTCCAACGAATCGGAATGGCACAGCTTCCGCAACAACAAGAACAACGAAGCCTTCATCGACCGTATCTACATCGTGAAGGTGCCGTACTGCCTGCGTGTCAGCGACGAGATCAAGATTTACGACAAACTGCTTTTCAACAGCTCGCTGTCCAAAGCGCATTGCGCACCTGACACCTTGAAGATGCTCGCACAATTCACCACGCTGTCGCGCCTCAAAGAGCCGGACAACTCCAACATCTACTCCAAGATGCGCGTGTATGACGGCGAGAACCTGAAAGATACCGACCCCAAAGCCAAGTCGATCCAGGAATACCGCGACAGTGCGGGCGTCGACGAAGGCATGAACGGTCTCTCTACCCGCTTCGCGTTCAAGATTCTGTCCAAGGTCTTCAACTTCGATCCACACGAAATTGCTGCCAACCCGGTGCACCTGCTGTACGTACTGGAACAGCAAATCGAACAGGAGCAATTTCCGGCCGAAACGCGTGAACGCTATCTGCGCTTCATCAAGGAATACCTGGCACCCCGCTACATCGAATTTATAGGCAAGGAAATCCAGACGGCGTACCTGGAATCCTACAGCGAGTACGGTCAGAACATTTTCGACCGCTACGTGCTGTATGCAGACTTCTGGATTCAGGATCAGGAATACCGCGATCCGGAAACCGGCGAGATTCTCAACCGCGTGGCCTTGAACGAGGAGCTGGAAAAGATCGAGAAACCGGCCGGCATCAGCAACCCGAAAGACTTCCGCAACGAAATCGTCAACTTCGTGCTGCGTGCCCGCGCCAACAACAACGGCAAGAATCCGACCTGGCTCAGCTACGAGAAGCTGCGCGTGGTGATCGAGAAGAAAATGTTCTCCAACACCGAGGACCTCCTGCCCGTCATCAGCTTCAATGCCAAGGCCAGCAAGGAGGATCAGCAGAAGCACAACGACTTCGTCACACGAATGGTCGAGAGGGGCTACACGGACAAGCAGGTACGTCTGCTGTCCGAATGGTATCTGCGCGTGCGGAAATCGCAATAAAGCAGCTGCAAGCTTCAAGCTATCAGCTGCAAGCGAAAAGCGATCGAGGCCCGGCTTCGGGATCGATGGCGCGCTCGCTTGCAGCTTGAAGCTTACAACTTGAAGCTCCTCGGAGGAGCCTATGAGCTATGTGATCGACCGACGTCTCAACGGCAAGAACAAGAGCACGGTAAACCGGCAGCGGTTTCTGCGTCGTTACCGTGACCACATTAAAAAGGCAGTGGAGGAAGCGGTCAGCCGGCGCTCCATTACTGACATGGAACACGGCGAGCAGATCAGTATTCCCGGACGCGACATTGACGAACCGGTGTTGCATCACGGTCGTGGCGGCAAACAGACCGTTGTTCATCCAGGCAACAAGGAGTTCACCACAGGCGAGCACATCGCCCGCCCTCAAGGCGGCGGTGGCGGCAAAGGACCTGGCAAGGCAGGCAACTCCGGCGAAGGCATGGATGAGTTCTCGTTTCAGATTACTCAGGAAGAGTTTCTCGAGTTCATGTTCGAAGACCTGGAGCTGCCGAACCTGGTCAAGCGCAACCTGACCGGTACCGACACCTTCAAGACCGTGCGCGCGGGTATCAGCAACGAAGGCAACCCTTCACGCATCAACATCATCCGTACCCTGCGCTCGGCGCATGCGCGACGCATTGCGCTGTCCGGCAGCAGTCGGGCAAAACTCAAAGAGGCAACTGTCGAGCTTGAGCGTATGAAGCGCGAAGAGCCCGACAACTTCGGCGATATTCAGGAACTGGAAGTAGAAATCGATCGACTGAAAGCACGTATTCGTCGCGTACCGTACCTCGACACGTTCGACCTCAAGTACAACCTGCTGGTCAAACAACCCAACCCCAGCTCCAAAGCGGTCATGTTTTGCCTGATGGACGTTTCCGGTTCCATGACCCAGGCGACCAAAGACATCGCCAAGCGCTTCTTCATCCTGCTTTACCTGTTTCTCAAGCGTAATTACGACAAGATCGACGTTGTGTTCATTCGCCACCACACCAGCGCCCGCGAAGTGGACGAGGAAGAGTTTTTCTATTCCCGGGAAACCGGCGGCACCATCGTTTCCAGCGCCTTGAAACTGATGCAGGAGATCATGGCCGAACGCTACCCAAGCAGCGACTGGAATATTTACGCGGCACAGGCCTCGGACGGAGACAACTGGAACGACGATTCGCCCATTTGCCGGGAAATCCTGACCAAACAGATCATGCCCTTCGTGCAGTACTACACGTACGTGGAGATCACGCCGCGTGAGCACCAGGCCTTGTGGTACGAATACGAGCGTATCGGTGAAGACTACGCCGACACGTTCGCCCAGCAGCAGCTGGTCTCTGCCGGTGATATTTATCCGGTATTCCGCGAACTCTTCCAGCGAAGGTTAGTGTCATGACCGCCAGAGAGCAGAAGCGCCAACCCCTTTCCACGGGGTCAGAGTGGACATTTGAACTGATCCGGGCCTACGACCGTGAGATCGGCAGAATTGCCGAGCGGTATGCTCTGGACACCTATCCCAACCAGATTGAAGTGATCACTGCCGAACAGATGATGGATGCCTACGCCTCGGTGGGCATGCCCCTGGGCTACCATCACTGGTCATACGGCAAACACTTCCTCAGCACTGAAAAATCCTATTCGCGTGGCCAGATGGGGCTGGCGTACGAGATTGTGATCAACTCGGACCCGTGCATTGCCTACCTGATGGAAGAAAACACCATCTGCATGCAGGCGCTGGTCGTTGCGCACGCCTGCTATGGCCACAACAGCTTCTTCAAGGGCAATTACCTGTTCCGCACCTGGACCGACGCCAGCTCGATCATTGATTATCTGGTGTTCGCCAAGCAGTACATCATGCAATGCGAGGAGCGGCATGGCATCGACGCCGTGGAAGATTTGCTCGACTCGTGCCACGCGTTGATGAACTACGGCGTGGACCGCTACAAGCGTCCGTATCCGATTTCCGCTGAAGAGGAACGGCGGCGTCAGAAGGATCGGGAAGAACATCTTCAGCGCCAGATCAACGATCTTTGGCGCACTATTCCGAAGAACGCCGAAAAAAACAGCAAAGAGGACAACGCACGCTTTCCTGCCGAGCCGCAGGAAAACATTCTCTATTTCATCGAGAAACACGCGCCGCTGCTGGAGCCTTGGCAGCGCGAAGTGGTGCGCATTGTGCGCAAGATCGCGCAGTACTTTTATCCACAGCGCCAGACCCAGGTAATGAACGAAGGCTGGGCAACGTTTTGGCATTACACGCTGATGAACGACCTGTACGACGAAGGCCTGGTCACCGACGGCTTCATGATGGAGTTTCTGCAGTCGCACACCAGCGTGATTTTCCAGCCCGGTTTTGACAGCCCCTACTACAGCGGCATCAATCCCTACGCGCTGGGCTTTGCCATGTATCAGGACATACGCCGGATGTGCGAAAACCCTACCGATGAGGACCGGCAGTGGTTTCCGGAAATTGCCGGCACCGACTGGCTGACGGCGATCAAGTTTGCGATGACCAGCTTCAAGGACGAGAGCTTCATTCTCCAATACTTGTCGCCCAAGGTGATTCGCGACCTCAAGCTGTTCAGCATCATGGACGACGACCAGCAGGAAGACCTGCTGGTGCCTGCCATTCATGATGAAAACGGTTATCGGACCATTCGCGAGATCCTCGCTGCGCAATACAACCTGGGCAATCGGGAGCCCAACGTGCAGATCTACAGCATCGACCGCCGAGGCGATCGCTCGCTGACCCTGCGCCACCAACAGCACAACCGAAAACCGCTGGGCGATTCGACAGACGAGGTGCTCAAGCACCTGCACCGGCTATGGGGCTTTGATATCCATCTGGAAACCCTGCAGGGCGATCAGGTGGTCAAGACCCATCACGTACCTCCAAAAGGCGAGCATGCCGACAGTGAGTATCCCCGGCTTGATATGGCGGTCGTCCATCTTTAGGCGTTAGGGAAAAGGCTGTTTAAACGGCTGCTCATGCAGCTTTAGCCTCCGCAAGCACGGCACAAGGTTTATCCTGTCGCGCTTACGGAGGCTTTTTATGCAGATTTATAAAGTGGGCGGTGCTGTACGCGACCGCCTCTTGGGTCAACCTGTCACTGATATTGATTGGGTCGTGGTCGGCGCGAGCACTGAGGACATGCTGGTCAAGGGCTATCGCCCGGTCGGCACAGACTTCCCGGTGTTTCTGCACCCGCTGACCAATGAGGAATACGCGCTGGCGCGCACCGAGCGCAAAAGCGGCGTGGGCTATGGAGGCTTTGTTTTTCATGCAAGCCCCGAGGTAACGCTTGAGCAGGACCTGATTCGGCGCGACCTGACGATCAATGCCATGGCCGAAGACAAGGACGGAAACCTGACCGACCCGTATAACGGTCAGAAAGACCTTGATGCGCGAATATTGCGCCACGTTTCCCCCGCATTCGCCGAAGATCCGCTTAGGGTCTTGCGCGTGGCCCGGTTCGCAGCGCGCTACGCACGTTACGGTTTCACCATCGCACCCGAGACCTTGGGGCTGATGCGCCAGCTCAGTGAATCCGGCGAACTCAAGGCGCTGACTGCCGAACGAAGCTGGAAGGAAATCTCACGCGCCCTCATGGAAGAGCAGCCTCAGGTGTTCATCCAGGTACTGCACGACTGCGGCGCGCTCAAGGAACTGATGCCTGAGGTCGAGGCATTGTTTGGTGTACCGCAGCCAGCTGCGCATCATCCGGAAATTGACACCGGCGTACACGTCCTCAGCGTGCTAGAGCAATCTGCGATTCACAAACACCCGCTGACCGTACGCTGGGCCTGCCTGCTGCACGATCTGGGCAAAGGGCTGACGCCAGAAGCCGAATGGCCCAGGCACATTGCCCATGAACATACCGGCCTGCGCCTGATTAAAGCGGTCAACGAGCGTTTTCGGGTGCCCAGGGAATGTCAGGAACTGGCACTGCTGGTCGGCCAGTACCACACCCACGGCCATCGGGCGCTGGAACTGAAACCCTCGACTTTGCTGGAGCTGCTGCAAAGTTTCGACGTCTACCGTCGCCCGCAGCGTTTTGAAGAGTTCATTGCGGCGTGCGAGATGGACGCGCGAGGACGTCACGGCTTCGAACAACGCAGTTATCCACAGGCTGATTACCTGCGCGGTGCAGCACAGGCCGCTCGAACGGTGTCAGTACAGCCGCTGCTGGAGAAGGGCTTCAAGGGCAAGGAACTGGGCGACGCGCTAAAGAACGAACGGCTCAAGGCGCTGAAAATCTATAAGGCGGAGCACGTCGCCTGACTCTAACTGACTACTATCGCTCCCACGCACCA
>NZ_LJQT01000193.1:28612-37227 GCF_001400515.1 Pseudomonas meliae
GCTCCGCGTGGGAATGCCTTCCTGGACGCTCTGCGTCCGATCTTCAGCACCCGAGAACCACGAACCCACTCAGCTAGCTACGCAGCAGACTCTCAGGCGTAAGACCAACGCCGCGCCACTCAAACGCTACCGGCCAGAGCTGCTGATCGATCTGCGCGTCAGCCCAGAGCTTGCTGAATGCAATCCCCACACCCGGATGCAGACGCTCAGGGGCAATCAATGCCAATGTGCACAGCACAAAGGCATTCTTCAGAATTTCCGCTCTCGGCAAAATCAGCCCGTCGAAATTGCCGACCTGCTCGCCATACAACAGCACATCGATATCCAGCGGCAGCCCTTTGCGATCCGGGGCATAGCGGCCATTATCGGCCTCGATGAATTTCAGGCGGCGATCAAGCTCCATCAACGGCAGATCGGTCAACGCCGACACCACCAGATTGAAGAATGGCCCGCTCTTGATACCCACCGCATGGCTTTCAAAAACCGGCGAGCAACTGAGGTCAGTCAGAAAGCCATCCAGCGCATCCAGCCCGGCATGCAGGTGACGTTCGCGCTCGATATTGCTCCCCAGGCCGAGGAAAATCCGCGTCAGCGACATCCGCGCTCGATCTCCACACCCACACCGGCAGCGGCCGCTACGGCACCCGGCTTGGTCAGTTTCAGACGCAGCCAGGGAATATTGAATTCGCTCATCAGCACTTCAGCCAGCCGCTCAGCGAAGGTCTCTACCAACTGAAACTGAGCCTGCTCGGCGAAAGCCTGAATACGTTTCGAAACACTGGCGTAGTCGAGGGCCTTGCTCAGGTCGTCGCCTGCCGCTGCAGGGCGATTGTCCCAGGCAAAGCTGAGGTCCAGACGCAGGCACTGGCGAATGCCGCGCTCCCAGTCATAGGCGCCGATGACCGTATCAACCTCAAGGCCCTCGATGAAAACTCTGTCCAAGCACTACTCTCCACTGCACGACAAGGGCGCGATGCGCCGTTAGAATCAGGGCATCCTCGCCCGGAATGGTTAGCATGTTTTGGTTACTGGCCACCTTCGCCTACCTGCTTGGCTCGCTGTCCTTCGCCATTCTGCTCAGCCGCCTGAGCGGCAGGCCAGACCCGCGCGCCAGTGGCTCGGGCAATGCCGGTGCTACCAACATGCTGCGTCTGGCCGGAAAAAAACTGGCCATCCTGACCCTGCTTGGCGACCTCTGCAAAGGCCTGCTGCCAATCCTGATCGCCAGCGCCTGGAACCTGAACATCGCGCAACAGGGCTGGATCGGCGTCTGCGCAGTGCTGGGCCACCTGTTCCCAGTGTACTTTCGCTTCCGTGGTGGCAAAGGTGTCGCAACAGCCGCCGGCGTGCTGCTGGGGCTGTACCCGCCCGCAGCCGCCCTGGCCATAGCGGCCTGGTTGCTGACGCTCTACCTGACGCGTACCAGCTCGCTTGCCGCCCTGATTGCCACACCGCTGACCCTGCCATTACTGGCATGGCAAGAACCTCATGCGCTGTTGCCGATGAGCGTATTGACGCTGCTCATCGTCTGGCGCCATCGCGGCAATCTACGCGACCTGCTCGCCGGGCGCGAACGACATTTCTGAAGGGCAACCTGAAATCATCTCACCCTCGCCTGTCATCACAGCCCCGGCAACTGCTCCATGGGCCAACGCGCCTGCACGCTGATGCTCAAATCTTCCTTCTGCCCTGCCTGCAAACGCTGACAGCCCGCAAAGGCGATCATTGCGCCGTTATCGGTACAGAACTCGGGCCTTGCGTAGTAAACATTACCGCGCAAGTCGCCGAGCATGCTTTCCAGCGAAGCCCGCAGCGCCTTATTCGCGCTGACGCCGCCCGCAATGACCAGGCTCTTGAGGCCGGTTTGTTTGAGCGCACGCTTGCACTTGATGGTCAAAGTCTCCACTACCGCCTGCTGGAACGCCAGAGCGATGTCGCAGCGGGTTTGCTCGCTGTCGTCTCCAGCGCCCTGACATTGCTGCCAGGTATTGAGCGCAGAAGTTTTCAACCCGCTGAAACTGAATTCCAGCCCGGGACGATCAGTCATCGGCCGGGGAAAGACAAAGCGCCCCGCCACACCCTGCATCGCCGCTTTGGAAATCTCCGGGCCGCCTGGGTACTGCATGCCCATCATTTTGGCGGTCTTGTCGAACGCCTCGCCTGCTGCATCGTCCAGCGTCTCGCCCAGCAGTTCGTACTGACCGATGCCATCGACGCGTACCAGTTGCGTGTGCCCACCGGACACCAGCAACGCGACGAACGGGAACTGCGGCGGGTTTTCTTCCAGCATCGGGGCCAGCAAATGGCCTTCCATGTGGTGAACGCCCAACGCCGGGATATCCCAGGCGAATGCCAGCGCCTGAGCGCACGAGGCGCCGACCAGCAATGCACCTACCAGACCCGGTCCGGCCGTGTAGGCAATGGCGTCGATGTCAGTGGCCACGCAGTCCGCCTCGGCCAGTGTCTGGCGAATCAGCGGCAGCATGCGCTTGACGTGATCGCGCGAAGCCAGCTCCGGCACTACACCGCCATAGGCACGATGCAGGTCGATCTGGCTGAATAATGCGTCCGCGAGCAAACCGCGTTCGCTGTCGTACAACGCGACACCGGTTTCGTCGCAGGAGGTTTCTAATCCCAGTACTAGCATGGGGTTGCGCCTTGTAGAGGGCAGATTTGAAGGCGCGCATAATAGTCGTCGACCGAGGTGCCGACCAGCGGTTTTCGATCAGAGGCTTTGCATTCCTCTCAATGAGGGGTTAACATCCGCAACCCTTAAAAACCGACGTACTTTTGTGCAGTGTTTGCACTAAGCGTTGACCCCGGTAATGAATGAAGGTAGCTCTGGATGCCAGCCGTCAAAGTTAAAGAGAACGAACCCTTCGACGTAGCTCTGCGTCGTTTCAAGCGCTCCTGCGAAAAAGCCGGTGTTCTGGCTGAAGTTCGTAGCCGCGAATTTTACGAGAAGCCGACTTCGGAGCGTAAGCGCAAGGCAGCAGCTGCTGTCAAACGCCACGCCAAGAAAGTCCAGCGCGAACAGCGCCGCGCCGTTCGTCTGTATTAATTTACAGACCTTCGTCGCAAGCTTCTGCCTTGCCCGGCCAACCAGCCGGGCTGTCGGCAGTTCCAGCTTCGCTTTTTTGCGTTAACTGGATTGCGCGTTAGCTAGATTGATTGACCTCGTCCAGGCCGCCGATGCGACTCAGACATTCAATCAAGCACGTCCAGCCTGTTCACAGGCTACATCGGCCATGCCCACTCGGGCAGCAGACCGGTCGATGATAAGACGAGTATGCCTTGATGACTTCGCAAGAAGCTCAGCCAAGGCAGCGTCTTCCGTGCACCCAGGCTTATGCATCCTGGTTTTGTCACCCTCAGGTGGACACCCAGCGTGAAGCCTTATGACCTGCCCGCAGGCTCAAGTTTATTCCCCTTTCAGGCCCACACCGCCCATCGGATGCAAAGACGTGCCCGTTGATTGCCCACGTCTTCAAAAAGACGGCTGACAGGCTGACGGAACGCTCGTAGAGTCTCCCGATACTTTTGCACCACGCTTGAATGATGAGAACGCCATGGCCGGGCTGATTCCCCAGAGCTTTATCGACGACCTTCTGAACCGCACCGACATTGTCGATGTAGTCAGTTCGCGCGTGCAGCTCAAGAAAGCCGGGAAGAACTACACCGCGTGCTGCCCGTTCCACAAAGAGAAAACACCCTCTTTCAGCGTCAGCCCGGACAAACAGTTCTATTACTGCTTCGGTTGCGGCGCTGGCGGCAACGCGCTCGGCTTCATCATGGATCACGACAATCTGGATTTCTCCCAGGCTGTCGAAGACCTCGCCAAAGCAGCAGGCATGGAAGTGCCTCGCGAACAGGGCGTAAAAGGCCAGAAGCCCCGCCAGCCAACCGATTCCCCGCTCTACCCACTGCTGACCGCAGCCGCCGAGTTCTATCGCCAGGCATTGAAAAGCCATCCATCGCGCAAGGCAGCGGTGGATTACCTCAAAGGCCGCGGGCTGTCCGGTGAAATCGCCAGAGACTTTGGCCTGGGCTTTGCTCCGCCAGGCTGGGACAACCTGTACAAGCACCTGAGCAGCGACTCACTGCAGCAAAAGGTCATGATCGATGCCGGTCTGCTGATCGAGAACGCCGAAACCGGCAAACGCTATGATCGCTTCCGTGACCGGGTGATGTTTCCGATACGCGACTCGCGCGGACGCGTCATCGCCTTTGGCGGGCGCGTGCTGGGTGATGACAAGCCCAAGTACCTGAACTCGCCGGAAACACCGGTTTTCCACAAGGGCCAGGAGCTGTACGGGCTGTTCGAAGCCCGCAAATTCAATCGCAACCTCGATGAAATAATCGTGGTTGAAGGCTACATGGACGTCATCGCCCTGGCGCAGCAAGGTTTGCGCAATGCCGTGGCGACGCTGGGTACCGCGACCAGCGAGGAGCATTTAAAACGACTGTTCCGGGTCGTGCCCAACGTGCTGTTCTGCTTCGACGGCGATCAGGCCGGGCGCAATGCCGCGTGGCGGGCACTGGAAGCCACCCTGTCGAACCTGCAGGATGGGCGTCGGGCGCGCTTTTTGTTTCTTCCCGAGGGCGAAGACCCGGACACGCTGGTGCGCTCCGAAGGCACCGACGCGTTCAAGGCGCGCATCAATCAGCACGCCCAGCCACTGGCCGATTATTTTTTCGAGCAACTGACCAAAGAGTCTGACCCGCGCTCGCTGGAAGGCAAGGCGCACATGGCCACCCTCGCGGCGCCACTCATCGATAAAGTGCCTGGGGCGAACCTGCGCATTCTGATGCGCAAACGCCTGACCGAAATTACCGGGCTTACCGGCGAGGCCGTCAGTCAACTGGTACAGAGCGCGCCGGTGGATGCACCGCCGAGCTACGACCCGTACGTCGATTACGACGCCATGCCTGACTTTGCCGATTACCAGCCCCAAGGCGGTTATGAGCTACAGCAGGAATGGACGCCAAAGAAAACCGGCGGTCAGAATCAAAAAAAATGGGACAACAAATCCTGGGGCAAAAAAGGCAAGCGCCAGGACTTCGAACCTCGAACGCCGCGTGTACCGACCGCTGTCGAGCCACCCATGCAGGCCGCACTGAGAACATTGCTGCACCACCCTGAACTGGCCGAAAAGGTCGAAAATGCCAGCCATTTCGCTGCAGAAGACCAATCTAACGCGCAACTGCTGGTCGCCCTTATCGAAGCCAGGCAAAAGAATCCCAACCTGCGGTCGTTACAGTTGATAGCGAGGTGGCACGGGACTGAACAGGGCCGTTTGCTGCGCGCTCTGGCAGAAAAGGAATGGCTGATTGAGGCCGACAACCTTGAACAACAGTTTTTCGACACTATAACTAGCTTATCCGCTCGCCAACGCGAGCGCAGTCTGGAACATCTGATCAGCAAGGCTCGTCAAACCGAGTTGAGCGCAGAAGAGAAAATTCAGCTTAGGGAACTGCTAAATCGCAATGTTCCCGCACAAACCCCGACCTCAACTGGCGCGTGAGGTCATAGCTCGGGTATAATCCTCGGCTTGTTTTTTGCCCGCCAAGACCTTCAGTGGATAGGGTGTTATGTCCGGAAAAGCGCAACAGCAATCTCGTATCAAAGAGTTGATCACCCTGGGTCGTGAGCAGAAGTATCTGACTTACGCAGAGGTCAACGACCACTTGCCCGAGGATATTTCAGATCCCGAGCAGGTGGAAGACATCATCCGCATGATCAACGACATGGGGATCCCGGTACACGAGAGTGCTCCGGATGCGGACGCCTTGATGCTGGCCGACGCCGATACCGACGAGGCAGCCGCAGAAGAAGCGGCTGCAGCGTTGGCAGCGGTCGAGACCGACATCGGGCGTACCACCGATCCCGTTCGTATGTACATGCGTGAAATGGGCACCGTTGAACTTCTGACCCGTGAAGGCGAAATCGAAATCGCCAAACGTATCGAAGAAGGTATCCGTGAAGTGATGGGCGCAATTGCGCACTTCCCTGGCACGGTTGACCATATTCTTTCCGAATACACACGTGTCACCAGCGAAGGCGGTCGCCTCTCCGATGTTCTGAGCGGCTATATCGACCCGGACGACGGCATTGCGCCGCCTGCCGAAGTACCTCCGCCTGTCGATCCCAAAGCCGTCAAGGCCGAAGGCACCGATGACGACGAGGAAGAATCGGCAGACGCCAGCGACGACGAAGACGAAGTCGAAAGCGGTCCCGATCCGGTCATCGCCCAGCAGCGCTTCGGTGCGGTTTCCGATCAAATGGAAATCACCTGCAAGGCGCTGAAGAAATTCGGTCGCGACGACAAGCACGCCATTGCCGAAATGGTTGCACTTGCCGAACTGTTCATGCCGATCAAACTGGTTCCAAAGCAGTTTGAAGGTCTGGTAGAGCGTGTGCGGGGTGCTCTTGAGCGTCTTCGTGCTCAGGAACGCGCCATCATGCAGCTGTGTGTACGTGATGCACGTATGCCGCGCGCCGACTTCCTTCGCCAGTTCCCGGGCAACGAAGTTGACGAAAGCTGGACTGACGCACTGGCCAAGGGCAAGAGCAAATACGCCGAAGCCATTGGTCGTCTGCAGCCTGACATCCAGCGTTGCCAGCAGAAGCTGTCGGCACTGGAAGAAGAGACCGGCCTGAAAATAGCCGAGATCAAGGACATCAACCGTCGCATGTCGATCGGTGAGGCCAAGGCCCGCCGCGCGAAGAAAGAGATGGTTGAAGCGAACTTGCGTCTGGTGATCTCCATCGCCAAGAAGTACACCAACCGTGGTCTGCAATTCCTCGATCTGATCCAGGAAGGCAACATCGGCTTGATGAAGGCTGTGGACAAGTTCGAATACCGTCGTGGCTACAAGTTCTCGACCTATGCCACCTGGTGGATCCGTCAGGCGATCACTCGCTCGATTGCCGACCAGGCCCGCACCATCCGTATTCCGGTGCACATGATCGAGACGATCAACAAGCTCAACCGTATTTCCCGGCAGATGCTGCAGGAAATGGGTCGCGAACCGACCCCGGAAGAGCTGGGCGAACGCATGGAAATGCCTGAGGATAAAATCCGCAAGGTATTGAAGATCGCAAAAGAGCCGATCTCCATGGAAACCCCGATCGGCGACGACGAAGATTCGCATCTGGGTGACTTCATCGAAGACTCGACCATGCAGTCGCCAATCGATGTCGCCACTGTTGAAAGCCTGAAAGAAGCGACACGCGAAGTGCTGTCGGGCCTTACCGCCCGTGAAGCAAAAGTTCTGCGCATGCGTTTCGGCATCGACATGAATACCGATCACACGCTTGAAGAGGTCGGTAAGCAGTTTGACGTTACCCGCGAGCGGATTCGTCAGATAGAAGCCAAGGCACTGCGCAAGCTGCGTCACCCGACAAGAAGCGAGCACCTGCGCTCGTTCCTCGACGAGTAATCGTACCAGCGAGTCAACAAAACCCCCGGCCTGCCGGGGGTTTTGCGTTTCCGGGAAAAAGAAATCCGGATTTGCAGGTCCAGTCGTCAATTGATCAAATCAAACAGAGGTCAGACGTCGGTCTAATTGCAGGCCATGGCGAATTGACCTACAACTATGTATCACACAGGACACAAGCGCTTGCCAGTCGAGCCTTGGCCAGTGATTGTTACAAATTCACGCCACAACAATATCAGCGATAGTCAGACACGGACGTAAGCCGCATATGCGTGAAGTAATAATCGACACCAATGACCGGGAAGCGTCGTGCCTGTCCGAGGGAAAATTCGCCTCGGTCTTCGCTCAGTGCCCGGATGCCATGATTATCGCAAGCCTTGTCGACGGGCATATCATGGATGCCAACGCGGCGTTCGTTGAACGGACCGGCCTCACCCTTGACGAAGTGATTGGGAAAACGCCCACCCAACTGGATTTGTGGGCAGTGCCAGGTATAGGCCCAAAAGTTTTGCAGCAACTGCAGACAGGCAACATTCATAACCTGGAGATACCCTTTCGGCGCAAGAACGGCGAAACCTTTTCCGGGCTCATGTCCGCTCAGCCTTTTGACCAGAGCTCGACGCCAGCCGTACTGGTGATAGTGCGTGATATCACCCAGCGCAAGCAGGCCCAGCAGCAACTTCAACTTTCCGAAGAAAAATTCGCCAAGGCGTTTCATGCCTCGCCTGACGGGCTGGCTATCACCCGCCAACAGGACGGAATGCTTTTAGAGGTGAACGAAGGTTTCTGCCGCATCACGGGGTATAGCGAAGCGTACTGCCTTGAGCACTCGACATTCGACCTGGGTGTCTGGGTGGATCTGGGCGACCGCTCCAGGCTCATTGAGCAACTGAAGCGGCACGGCTCCGTCAGGGACTTCAGGGCCCGGCTTCGTAATGTTGATGGCAGTATCAAACTGTGCGAACTGTCCTCGCACCCGATCGTCATCGCAGGCGACGACTGCCTGCTGACGATTGCACGGGATATAACCGAAAGCAGACAAA
Source organism: Pseudomonas meliae (assembly GCF_001400515.1). Taxonomy (NCBI): domain Bacteria; kingdom Pseudomonadati; phylum Pseudomonadota; class Gammaproteobacteria; order Pseudomonadales; family Pseudomonadaceae; genus Pseudomonas; species Pseudomonas meliae. Next base: position 37,096 of record NZ_LJQT01000193.1, read on the forward strand.
TGCAGGAAAAACTGCACTTGGCTGCAACGGTGTTCGAGAGCACAGCCGAGGGCGTGCTCATTACCGACACCAACCAGCGCATCAATGCCGTCAACCGTGCCTTCACTGAGATTACGGGAGTATCAGTTTTTT
>NZ_LJQT01000034.1:0-3825 GCF_001400515.1 Pseudomonas meliae
TTGTCTACACCCTCCTAAAGCAGGCGTTTGGTCAGGCACTTAAGCTGCTGCGAACTTCCAAGAGGCTGACCCAAGAGGACTTTTCAAGCATCAGCAGTCGGACGTATCTGAGCACCCTTGAGCGCGGTCTCAAATGCCCCACTTTGGAAAAGCTCGAAGGGCTGGCGTCGGTCATGGGGGTTCATCCTTTAAGCGTCCTGACGGCTGCTTATCAGATCAAGGGCGATGACGGGGGCCTCGACTCTTTATTGGCACGCATACGGGCAGAGGTTAGCTCGTCAACCCAGGCATCCAAATAGTTCGGCTGTCCCTGTCGCGTGGGTATCTCATTTTTTGTATTCCGGGATCGCTGATCGCTAAAATGCGGGCTTTGCGCCAGCGGTCGCGTGGGGAAAACTTAGCGCAGCTTTCTGGATCAGTTGACGACTACAATGTGGCCGAAGGTCCAAGCTGGGCTCAGCGCCTTCGAGCTAACGCCACGAAGGCAGCAGTCGGACAATATCAGTTTGTAAAGGTAGCCTTTACGTCGTTTTGAATCGCAGTGATTTTCCTGAATCAAGACGTACGCAATGCACCAGTTCTTTACATTTCCATCTCGCTTTGTTGTGCTCAGTGGGCGATGGCTAGTATAGTAGGGGCCATTCAGAGGTTGTTGTTCCTGCGCTTCCAGTCTTATGTGAACTACCTTTCTAGCGCATACCTTAGACTTTTTTGTAAAGTTTAGACTTGAGACCCCCGAATTTCGGGGGTTTCGTCGTTTTCAGGCGTCAGAAAGCGCTGAACCACTCCGGCTGTACTACTGCCGTGAAGCCGCTGAGCACCTAAATCCGCGCATCCTTCTGCATTTGCGCGTCTTCGAAACAATGCGCGATCACCCAACTCGCCGGCTTCACCTCACCTCGCGGGCCAAACGCCAATGCCCGTTGTGCCAACGGCCCGTTGCTGGCCGTGGCGCCTGCAACATGCGGGCTGTCCCAAACACCCCACGTAACAACGGTAGATACCGAGCGCGTGGCAAGCACCACGTCGAGATACCGCTTATAAGTCGCTGCAATTAATCCATCGCGTTCTGCGATGGACCCCTTCAAGTGGCTGTCGTCGACGTCGAGTTCCGTGATGTGGATCGACAACCCCATATCACGCACTGCCAGAATAAAGCGTGACAGGCCCGGACCAAATGTGTCGCCTGTACGCAGATGGGACTGAATGCCCAAGCCGTGTATCGGAATGCCGCGCTGCTTGAGCCCGCGCAGCAGGGCGAGCACGGCAGTGCGTTTGCTTTCGCCGTAATGGGTATCCTTTTCCAGGCCGTAATCGTTGTAGCAGAGCAGGGCGTCCGGGTCGGCCTTGTGCGCAGCCTTGAAGGCTATGTCCAGATAGCGAGGCCCGAGCATCTGATACCAGAATGAATTGCGCAGCCCGTCAGGCTGGCCGTCCTCCAGCTGGATGGCTTCGTTGACGACGTCCCATGCGCTGATGAGACCGCGATAATGGCTGGCGACGGTACTGATGTGCGCCGTCAGCACCGCTTCGGCGTTCGTCGGGGTGACGGTTTGGTGAACCCAGTCGGGTAAAGAGCGATGCCAGCAGAAAGTGTGGCCGCGCATACGCTGTTCGTGCGCTTTCGCAAACCCCGCGATTGCGTCGGCGGGTGCGAAGTTGTAACGCTCTGGTTCGGGGTGGACGGTCTGCCACTTCAAGGCGTTTTCTGGCACTACGATGCTGGCCTGACGGGCGACCAGTTGCCGATAGGCCGCATCGTCATTCAGCTTTGCCGGATCAACCGCAAAGCCGAACCGGATACCTTTCTCGGCTGCAGGCTGGCGCAATGCGGGAAAGGTTTCTGCCGCCAGCAGCCTGCTGTTGACGAAGGGCAGGCACGTCAGCAGGCGGACAAACGCAGTCAGAAAACTGCGTCGATTAGCCCGGCGCATTACGCACCAAAAATCTCCATCAACTCCTCACGCCCGACCATCACAGTCATTGACCCTTGCTTCTGCTCGCCTTCAATCGTGCACAGCAATCCAGCTTCTCGACAAATCACTGCGCCTGCTGCGATGTCCCACAGGCTGGTGAATTTCTCCATGTACCCATCCGTTTGCCCCAACGCGGCGAACGCCAGGCCGATGGTTGCGCAGCGATAGCCTGCCAGGCCCCAGCCCTGTCGGCGCAGGCTCAGGTGCAGTTTGCCCATCTCTTCGGCGTCCCATCGGGTGTTTTCGCCGACGCCGGCGATGCGCAGGTGCTCGGGTGGTTGAGGGCGGACAAAAGGGACGCCGTTGCGCAGCAAGCCCTCGCCGGTGCGGGCTGCGAGGGTGTAGCCCAATGCCGGGTAGGCGACGACGCCGATTTCGGGTTCACCTGCCGACATGTACGCCACCGCGATTCCCCACAATGGGGTGCCGCGCAGGTAATTGCCGGTGCCGTCGATAGGGTCGATAACCCAGCCGTCGGTGATGAATTCGCCGCCCATTTCTTCGCCCAGGATTGTATCGTCGGGGAAGTGTTTGCTCAGTTCTGCACGTAGCAGTTGCTCCACTTCGAAGTCGGCGCGGGAGACGAGGTCTTGTGCGCTTTTGGTGGTGATGTCGAGGGTGTGGCGGTCGTTGAAATACGCCATGGCCAGGCCGGTGGCCTGTTCTACGGCGTGCATGGTGACGCTGAGTCGGTTGTTCATTGCAGACAGCCTCCGTTCGGCAGGTTCAACAGGTCCGGGTAATCACTGAGAATCGACTGCGCGCCGTGTTCCAGCAGGTAACGCGCGCGTTTCGGGCTGTTGATGGTAGCCACGGCGAATTCGACGCCGCTGCTTTTCAGGCGAACAAGGTGATGGTCATCGAGCATGTCGTCAAGTACGTGAAGTATTCGGCAGTCATATTCGGCCAGTAAAGCGACCGGGTCAGCAGGCGCGACCACCGAGGCGATGGCCAGTGGTACGTCGTTCCACAAGCGGCGGGCGGCAGTTAGCGAGCGCACCGAAAAGCTGGAGACGAACAACCGATCATTGTCGGCGGGCCACAGGCTTTTGAGGATTGGCATCACCACTTCCGCCGTCTCGATATCGTCGCCAATGGTCGGTTTGAGTTCGACTTGCAAACCCAGATTGAGGCGCAGCGCGCAGGCCACGATCTCTTCGAAGGTCGGGATCTGCAGGCCCGCGAATTCAGGCGCGAACCAGCTGCCTGCGTCCAGTTTGCGGATGGCCTCAAGTTCGTGAAGCACGACAGCGCCGCGCCCGTTGGTGGTGCGGTCCAGCAAATCGTCGTGAATCACGACAGGCTGGCCATCGCGGGTCAGCTTCACGTCGATCTCGACCCACTCGGCGCCGCACTCGGCGGCTTTCTCCAGGGCCAGCAGGGTATTTTCCGGCACGTAAGCCTTGGCACCACGATGGGCAATCAGGGACGAGCGGACGAGGGGCGCAGGTTTGAGCATGGCGGGTCACTTGGTGGTTTGGGAGAAGGAAACGAGCTGGCGTTGGCCACTCTCGATATCGAACAGCAAGGGCGCGGGATGGATGGTGAGTCGAATCTGGGTGCCGGGCATCAGATGCTGCCGTTCGGCGAGACTGACAACACAGCGTGTTCCGGCCAACTGGCAATACAGCAGGCTGTGGCTGCCGAGATTTTCGGAGGACTCCACGGTGGCGGTGACGCCTGTCTGGCCGAGCACGACGGTCTCGGGGCGCAGGCCAATCAGCCATTTGCCTGTCCGGTTGCTGGCAATGCCGAGTTTGATGGGCAGGCGTTGTCCATCGGCCAGTATCAGAACATTGTCGTCCAGGCAGTGCACAGGCAGCAGGTTCATGGGCGGGGTGCCGATGAA
>NZ_LJQT01000034.1:3863-9078 GCF_001400515.1 Pseudomonas meliae
AATCACCACACGCTCGGCGAGGGTCATGGCCTCGGTCTGATCGTGGGTGACATACAGAATCGTCGCACCGGTCTGCTGGTGCAGGTTACGAATCAACAGGCGCATTTCATGGCGCAGCGCGCTGTCCAGATTGCACAGCGGTTCATCGAATAGCAGCACCGGCGGTTTGCGGATCAGCGCCCGACCGATCGCAACGCGCTGACGCTGACCGCCGGAAAGCTCTCCGGGCTTGCGTTGCAGCAACTCCTCCAGCCCCAGCGAACTGGCACACTCGCGAATACGCTGTTCGCGCTCCTTGCGTGAGATGCGTGCCAGCTTCAGCGCGTAACCGATGTTGTCGGCGACGCTCATGTGCGGGTAGAGCGCGTAGTTCTGAAACACCATGGCGCAGCCGCGTTCTTTGGGCGGCAGACGCGTCACGTCGCGGCCACCCATCAGAATCTGCCCTTGGCTGACATCCTCCAGCCCGGCGACCATGCGCAGCAACGTGGACTTGCCACACCCGGACGGGCCGAGGATGACGTTAAGCTCGCCCGCCTTGAAAACCAGATCAAGCCCGTGAAGGATGTGCCCTGAGCCATAGGTTTTGTGCAGCCCCTTGAGGACGATATCCGGCGCGCAGGCAATAGGGGTGAGCGCGTTCATTTACCGACTCCGATCAGGCCTTTGACAAACCATCGCTGCATGAGCGCAATGACGAGGATGGGGGGTAGCATGCTGACCACGGCGGCGGCCATCAGCAGGTTCCATTCGGGGACCTGGGTTGCATCGGTCGGCAGAAAGCTGGCGACGCCCAGCACCAGCGTGCGCATGTCCTCGCGATTGGTCGCGACCAGCGGCCACAGGTAGTCTTTCCACGCGCCGATGAACACCAGCGTGCCGAGCGCCGCGAAGTTGGTCTTCGACAGCGGCAGCAGAATGTCGACAAAAAAACGCCAGGGCCCGGCACCGTCCATACGTGCGGCCTCGACCAGTTCGGCGGGCAGAGTCTGGTAAAACTGCCGGAACAGAAAGGTGCCGGTAGCTGAGGCAATCAGCGGCAAGGCGAGCCCGGTGTAACTGTCGAGCAGGTTGATGGTCGGCACCGGCAGCCACTGGATGCCCAGCCATTGCAACAGGTTGCGTAGCGGTCCGAGCAGGTCGCTGGCCACCGCATACGTGGGGATGATGCGTACCTCCAGCGGCAGCAGCAGAGCGCCCAGCACGGCAAAGAAGATCACCGAGGTGTAGCGGCTGCGAAAGTACACCACGGCAAATGCTGTCAGCGCCGAAAGTGTCAGCTTGCCGATTACCACCAGCGTGGCGACCAGCAGGCTATTGCCCAGCAAGCGCAGCAGGTCGAGGCGTCGGGTGACTTGTTGCAGGTTCTCCAGCAGTTGGTCGCCGGGTATCAGCGCAAGGCCGTGGGCGAACAGTTGTGGGTTGCTCACAGTTGCCGAGCAAACTGCGACGTACAGCGGCCCCAGCGCGAACACCAAACCGAGCGTCAGTAGCAGATAAGCGCCCGTATCGAGCAAACGGTGACGCTCGATCATGCTTTCACCCCACGGCGCTGGAAGCGGGACAAGAGTTTGAACTGAGCGATGCTCAGCGCTACGACTGCCAGCAACATAAGCACTGACAGTGTCGACGAACCTGCCAGATCCAGGCCCATGAAACCGTCGGTGTAAATCTTGTAGGCCAGCACATTGGTGGTATCGCCGGGCCCGCCGTGGGTAAGGGTGTCGACTAGCCCAAAGCTGTTCGACAGGCTTTCCAGCAGGTCGATGACAAACACGAACAGCAGATAGGGCGCAATCAGCGGCAGCTGTATGTCGAGCATGCGTCGCAACGGGCCTGCCCCGTCCAGTGCGGCGGCGGCGAGGTAGTCATCGGGGACGGATTTCAAGCTGGCGACCAGCATCACGAAGTTGAACGGCACCAGGCACCAGGCATAGGCCACGATCAGCAACAACATGCTCTGCATCGGGCTGGCGTAGGGTGCCCAGGTGCCGGGGGCAATCGCGTTAAGCCAGGCGAGAATTCCCATCACCGGATTGGTCAGCACGTGAAAGACAATGCCGATGGTGGCGCCCGATACCGCGTAGGGCCAGATCAGCAGATTGCGAAACACTGCGTTGCCGCGCAGTTTCAGTTCAAGGCACAGCGCAAGCACCAGTGCGATGAGGATCGAAAGCACAACGCTCGACAGGCTGAACACCAGCGTCGAGCCTAGCGACGCGAGCACACCAGGGTCTCTCAATACCCGCAAATAGTTGCTCAGGCCGACAAAGATTTCGTTACCACCGAAGGGCGGCACCAGATGAAACGACCACCAGATTGCCTGGACTGCAGGCCAATAAAAGAACAACCCGAGTGCCAGCAATTGGGGCAGGGCAAACAGCAGCGCCAGGCGCGGTTGCGGAAAATGCGCACGAGGCTTCATGGCGTTGCCCCGTCTGACTCGTTGCTGGCCTGGGCCTGATGCATCTGCTGAAACAGACTGAGCAATTCGTTGGCACGCAGCGTTGTCTGACGCAGGGCGTGTTCAACGCTCTGGCGACCGGCGAGCGCGTTTTCCATTTCCTGCGACCAGATAAGACGCATCAGCGTGATAAAGCCGCAGCGCAAAGGCGTAGAAGGCTGGCCGTCAATGTCGTGAAGTGCCGCAAGCCCGACCATTACGGCCGACGGCTCTCTGCCTGCGGATTGCAACCGTGCCGCTGCCGCCTGAGTAACTGGCAGGTAGCCGGTCCGGGCACTGAATACCAACTGATTATCCGGTTGCAGTACGAACGCCAGAAACTCCGAGACCAGCCGGTAATCCCGAGCGGCATGTCCACGCATCACCCACAGCGAGGAACCTCCGGGAGCGTTGGTACGGCGTTGGGTGTTGGCGTAAATCGGCAGTGCTGTGACATCGATATCGGATTTGAGCGTGCTGTGCACGATATTCCAGGCACCGGTGGAGTCGATCAGCATGGCGCAGTCGTCGGTGGCGAAAGCCAGCGCCTGCTGGCCGCTGCGGGTCGAATCCTCGTGCACCACCAGACCTTCGGCGGTCCATTGCGCCAGGTCGTTCATCAGCCGCAGGTGGGCGCCTTTGTCGAACTGATAGCGTTCGGTGCCAGCGGCGCGAACCGCAACTTCGGTGCCTTGCGCTGCACTGGTCTGCTCCAGCCAGATCCACGGCGAAAATTCGCTGACGACAGGGCATGCGTGGCCGTTTTTCTTTAAGGCCCGCAAGGCTGTAGCAAATGCTTCCCAAGTGGCGGGGGGCTCGCTGATACCTGCCGCGGTCAGGGCATTTCGGTGCGTGTAGAGCACGGCGGTCGACGCCGCAAAAGGCTGGGACGCCAGAGCGCCGTGATCATCGGAGTAATAGCGGCGCAAGGCTGGCAGAAAGGTGTCGTCGGAATAGGCCCTTTGATGACCGGCCATGATGGCCTCGACAGGCAGAGTGGCACCGCCCAGCAGCATGTCAGGCGTGGCCACGTCGTAGATTTCGACCAGCGCCGGGCCTATGCCTGCGCGGTACGCTGCGACGGTCTTCTGCAGCGTCTGCTCATAACTGCCCTGGCGGATACAGTGCAGGCGATCCCCATCCTCACGCTGCGCATTGAAGCTTCTGCACAAATCTGCGATGGCACTTCCGGCCGCGCCGCCGTGGCTATACCAGAACTCGGCGGGGGCGGCGAAGACCTGAGCAGCGAACGGCAGCAGCGCCAGCATGGAAAGCGTCTTACTGATGAAAGGCATGAGGACACCCACAAGAACTCAGTGCCATTTAATACAGCTTGTGTGTAGTATTTGTGACCTGCGCGACTTTTATTAAATTTTCATGATGGAAGTGTGCAATGGGTGGCGGGCGATACACTGCTTTACACGCCCACTGTTTTAATCCTCTCCTGATTTGTAGATTCCATGCCCCTCGACCTCGATACGCCACTTCATGCGCACCAACCGCTGAGCCTGAATGAACGCAAATTGCTGGATATCCTTCGCCGTCGAGGTGTGATCACCCGCGCCACGGTTTCGACCGAGATGGACCTGGCTCAGCAGTCGGTGCACCGCCTGATCGAAGAACTGATCAGCCGAGGCCTGCTGCGCAGCGGCGAGCGAGTGAAGAACGGCCGTGGTCAGCCCAGCCCGCGCATTGAGCTGGTCAACGAGGCGGTGTATGTCATCGGCGTATCGATCAATACCGATTCGGCAGTGGTCTGCATCGCCGATCTGGGCTGCAATGTGCTGGAACAGGTCACCTTGCGTACGCCGCCGTTGAGCCGCAACAGCACGCTGGATTCGCTTGATCAGACCATCGAACGCATGCTTCAACGCAATGGCATCGAGGCGCAACGAGTGATTGGCATGGGCTTCGCCATCGCCGGTTTTTTTCTTGAGAACCGCCAGATCAACGCACCCGAACCGCTGCGCGATTGGTCATTGATTGACTTGCAACCGATACTCGAAGAGCGCTTCGGCATGCCGGTCTGGCTGGAAAACAACGCCACCACTGCGGCCATCGGTGAAAGCCTGGTGGGCGTGGGGGCCTGGGCCAGCAACTTCATCTACCTGTCGTTCAACTTCGGTTTCGGCGCAGGCGTGGTGATCAACGGCAAACCGTATTTCGGCAGCCACGGCAACGCGGGCGAGATCACCCTCTACAACGACGAAGAGTCGATAAACCGTCCGGCCTTGCGTTACCTGCTGGATGAATTGCATCAGAACGGCGTACAGGTAGATTCAATCGAAGACCTGCGCCTGCGCTTCGACCCTGACTGGCCCGGCGTGGACACCTGGCTGGCACGCGTCAAACCAACCCTGGATCGTCTGGTTAACGCACTGGCGGGCCTGTTCGATCCACAGGCGGTAGTGTTTGGCGGGCAATTACCGCCAGAGCTGGGCAGACGCCTGATTGCGGCGACGGCTTTCTGGGGAGCCCACCGCTACAACGCGCCACCGCCTCGGCCTCAGTTATTGCTGAGTGAGACCAATGGCGATGCGGCGGCTATCGGTGCGGCACTGGTGCCGTTGAAAGAGCGGTTTTTTGTTTGATCTGTCGTCAGCAATAGCTCATTGCTGGGTACTGCACGTTGCGGCCAAGGCAATGGTCATGCAGAAGAAGCCACCTCGGCCTGTACAGTTCAAGACTATCGCGCAGCCGCGGCAGGCAGGTGTATGGGCTGGCCGATTAATATTTCTTCATGCAGTCGGTGCTTAAGGAGACGCTGAACAA
>NZ_LJQT01000310.1:0-20984 GCF_001400515.1 Pseudomonas meliae
CTAGCTACATGTTATGCCCGAACACAAAATTTCTGACAGTCTCTCCCGTTACATCAGGCGGCCGGGTTGATTTCTTTTTCCGGGTACCAGACGTCGATCAGCGGGCTGACAGTGACTTCTGTCAGTTCACTGCGGCCTTTGAGCCAGGCTTCGACAGCAACACGCTGTTCTTCGCTGACCGAGACACGCTTGCTCAGGCAAACCAGACCGAAGTCGTCGCCGCCCACATAACCAAGACCGTTGGCTTCCATTGCTTCTTTCAGAAAAGCGTCAAGGAAAGCATCGATTGCCTTGTCATCCAGCTCTTGCTTGAAGTCCAGGTTCAGTTCAAAACCCAATTCCTGGAACTCGTCCACACACAGTTTTTTGCGCAGACGGCGGGAGCGGTTAGTGGCCATGGGACAATCCTCATCAATAAATATCGGGCGGCACTTTACCAGCTTGACGATTTAAAAGCCCGACAATTGCGGTCTGTCATGGATATCCGGTCTTGCGACAGTGATGCAGGCCCAATCGATAAAAAATAACGTTTACCGGCCTGCCCCCCCATCACAAGCCTGCCCTGCTTGGGGCATAATGCGGGTCGTTTCATGCGTGGCACTGTATGTTACAAAAAAAGCCCGCTACGCATTCACTACTATAGTTATCAACATCGCAGCGAAATAGTTACCGAGGGAATTCATCCATGCCCTCTTTTTTATGTCCCCCCTTGCAGTAGGGTTTTATTCAATGATCAAGTCGCTACGTCCATTGTTGCTCGCGTCAATTCTTTTGCCACTGGCTCTGCCCTCCTACGCTGCCGTCATCAACACCACGCTGCCCCCCAAGGTTCAACAGGCTCTGAAAGCCAGCAAACTCGGCGATGACGCGCTTTCGCTGGTGATGTTGCCGCTCAACGGGCCGGGCACGCCGACCGTGTTCAATGCCGACGTATCGGTCAACCCGGCCTCAACCATGAAGCTGATCACCACCTACGCCGCGCTGGAAATGCTCGGCCCTACCCACCAGTGGAAAACCGAATTCTTCACCGATGGCACCCTGAGCAACGGCGTGCTGCGCGGCAACCTGTACCTCAAAGGCGGCGGCGATCCAAAGCTGAATATGGAAAAACTCTGGCTGCTGATGCGTGACCTGCGCGCCAATGGTGTGCAACAGGTGACCGGTGACCTGGTATTGGACCGCAGCCATTTTGTGCAGCCGCAATTGCCCGAATTCAATGATGACGGCAACGATGATAACAAGCCGTTTCTGGTCAAGCCTGATGCGCTGATGGTCAATCTCAAGGCATTGCGCTTCGTGACCCGAAACGATGACGGCAGAATTCTGGTCTCGGTCGAGCCGCCGATTGCGACCATTCGCATCGACAACCAGGTGAAGGCGAGCGCATCAAAGCAATGCACCGGGGATGTGCGCTACAACCCGGTCACCCAGCCTGACGGCAGCGTCAATGTGACGGTGACTGGCCAGCTGGGCAACGGCTGTAATTCGCAGACCTACCTTTCGCTGCTTGACCATCCGACCTATGCGGCAGGCGCAGTACGGGCCATCTGGCAGGAACTGGGCGGCACTATCCAGGGCAAGGACCGCGTTGGCGTTTTGCCCGGTAATGCCAAGCTGCTGGCCAAGGCTTTTTCGCCGGATCTGGTGGAAGTCATTCGTGACATCAATAAATTCAGCAACAACACCATGGCCCAGCAACTGTTTCTGAGCCTGGGTGAAGAGTTCCGCAATGAAGCTGACGGTGACGACGGCAAGGCTGCCCAGCGCGTCATCCGCCAGTGGCTGGCGAAAAAAGGCATCACCGCGCCGCATCTGGTCATGGAGAACGGCTCCGGCCTGTCGCGTGCGGAACGTGTCAGTGCCCGTGAGATGGCCATTATTCTGCAGGCTGCGTGGCGCAGCCCGTATGCTGCCGAATTCATGAGTTCGATGCCGTTGGCAGGCATGGACGGCACCATGCGTAAACGTCTGAAGCGCACCCCGTTGCTGGGTGAAGCGCACATCAAGACAGGCACGCTGAACACGGTTCGCGCTATTGCCGGCTTCAGCCGCGACAGCAACGGCAACACCTGGGCGGTCGTGGCGATCCTCAACGACCCGCGTCCGTTTGGCGCATCCTCGATACTGGACGAGGTACTGGTCGATCTGTATCGACAGCCGAAACTGACCAACACCACGGTCTCGATCCAGCAATAACCACCCGCCGCTTGTAACCAGCAGACCCGCTTTCGAAGCGGGTCTGTGTGCGTCAGATCTGCTCAGGCTCGACCCGATCGCGACCGGCCTGTTTGGCGGCATAGACAACCGAGTCAGCGCGCAACAACATTGTGTCGATCCCCTCACCGGCTCTCCAGCTGGCGATGCCGAAGCTGGCCGTCACAACCTGATCGACGCCTTCGATAACCTGGTTACGCAGGCCCTCGCGCAGGCTCAAAGCCAGTTGATACGCCTGCGAGCCCCGTGTGCCCGGGCAGATCACCATGAACTCTTCACCCCCAAGGCGGCAGAACACATCATCGCTACGCAGGCGCTGGCTGATCTTTTCCGAAATCGCCTTGAGCACCTGATCGCCTGCGGCATGCCCGAAACGATCATTGATGCGCTTGAAATGATCGATATCGAGCATGATGATCGACAGGTTACCGCCGTGCCGGTCGATCCTTTTCAGCTCGGCCTGCATGCGGTCCTGGAAATAGCGCCGGTTGTAGGCACCCGTCAGTACGTCGGTGACCGACAGCGCGCGCAACTCCTGTTCGACACGCTTGAGGTCGGTGATGTCGGACACAAAACCGTGCCATAGCACGCTGCTATCTACCAACCGTTCTGGCGTGGACGCAGCGCGCAGCCAGCGCTGGCCCTTGCGTGGCAGGTCGACACGGTACTCCTCGCTCCAGGGTGTCAGATGCTTCGCGCTGGCCAGAATAGAGCTTCTGACGCGCGTCAGATCCGGTGGCTGGATACGTCGCAGAACGGCCTCGGAATCGCCCAGCAACTGCGCTTCATCGACTTCAAACAGCTCGCACATGCCAGCGCTGGCGTATCTGAAGCGCGAACTGCCGTCGATAGCCAGGTGATACTGATAAATGCCGCCAGGCACCTGCGAGCCAAGTTTTTTCAACAATTGCCCTTGTTCGGCAAGTGCTTCGTTGACGCGCTTGTGCTCCGTGACGTCGATGCACACCGCCAGATACCCGGTCCAGAGCCCCTGATCGTCGCGCACGGCGGTCACCAGCATGTTCACCACCAGGGTACTGCCGTCACTGCGCTGCAGGGTCCACTCCTGCGAAGGGTGATGACCGTCTTGCACGGCGTCGAGAAACATCAGCCGGGAAGCGCTGATCGGGTGCCCGCGGTCCTTGCTCAATACACTCGCGCGGGCCTCCAGCTCGGCCGGCTGATAAAGGTCCATGAGGCGCAGCCTGCCCAGTACCTCTTCCTGAGAATAACCCAGCATTTTTTGCGCACCGACGTTGAACGTCTTGATCAACCCATCCAGGTCGGTTGCAATGATCGCCACTTCGGTCGCGGCGTCCAGCACACTGCGCAATTGCCCGTGCGCCGCCCGTAACTGCTGCCCGCGCTGGCGCAACTCGCGGGTACGCTGCGCCACACGCTGCAGCGCTCGCTGACGCTGGCTGATCAGGCTGTAGAGCAACGCGCTGAGCATCAGGCTCAAAAGCCCGCCAAGCCAAAGCACCCGGCCCGGCATCATGGTCTGATTGCTCTGGCTGAAGATTTCCGTAGGGCGAACCTCGACCAGATAATCCCTGTCACCGAGGCTCAGCAGGCTGCTGGCATACAAATGATTGCGTACTGCTACGACCGGCGACTGGTAAACCTGCTCAGGCTTTGCCGGCGAACTGAGGTCAAGCATGGTGACCGCAAGATTGTCTTGCTCCGCTGTGCCGATGCTCATTAGTTGCGTCAGGCTGATCACTGCAGTGACATAGCCTCTCAATTCGGAAGGCGACTGGCCGATGGAGAACACCGGCGCCACCAGCAAAATTCCGTACGTGTCTGACGGGTCAAGGGCCAACAGGCTGATACGAGGCGTTGCAACAATGCGCTTGAGCAAACGCGCACGCTCAAGGGCGACATGACGTACCGGCTCTGAGGCTATATCAAACCCCGACGGCGTCGGAACTTTGCTGAGTGTCTGGATGAATCGAACCGGAAAATACTCGTTGCGTACAGTGGCGGTTTTCAACGCACCGTTTTCATCCATTTCACGTATGGCGTATCCGGCTGAGCCCTCCTCACGCGCCTGCTGTTCAAAAGCGGCCCGCTCCGCCAGCGTCACTCTGGGGTTCCAGGCGTAGGCCTGGGTTCCAATCAGCAATGGCGCGACAAAGCCGTCGAATTCCGACTGCTCGACCTGATGGGAAAAAATAAAGAAGCGACACAGGGTGTCCAGCCGAGTGACCTGCCGGTCCAGACGCTCCTGAAGATGACTGAAGCGCTCCGCAGCAAGCATGTCGAAACGCTGGCGCAATTGACGCTGGTACAGCTCATTGTCGGCCAGCGCCAACATGATGGTAAGTGCTGCTCCGACCATCAATGCCAAAACGGCTATTGGCCACGCTGAGAGCTGGCCGTTGATGAAACTCAGAACTCTGAGCCTGAACCGTTTCGCTGTCATACACAGAAACTCATGACGCCAACATGCTGAAGCGTCAAGCTGGCTATGACTTCTGCTATAGCTATTCGCCAGTAATTTTCATAGGGAGCGATGAGCAAACCTGTACAAAACTGTTACAGGCAAGCTCATCACACACCGTATCAGGCACGCGCCATGATTTTCCAGGCGCGATGAATCTTGCCGTTGCGGGCAAAATCCTGGTCGATGGTTTGCGCGGTAATATCCTCGACCGCATAGCGCTGACTCAGATTTTCATCGAGCACGAACTTGCGGAAGTTGTTGGAGAAGTACAGCACGCCACCCGGTGCCAGACGCGCCATGGCCAGATCGATCAGCTCGACCTGATCACGCTGCACATCAAAAATGCCTTCCATGCGCTTGGAGTTGGAGAACGTCGGCGGATCGATGAAGATCAGGTCGTACTCGTCGCGATTGGCCTGCAGCCAGGCCATCACGTCCCCTTGCTCCAGACGGTTCTTGTCGGAGAAGCCATTCAGTGACAGGTTACGCCGCGCCCAGTCCAGGTAAGTACGCGACAAGTCGACGCTGGTGGTGCTGCGCGCGCCGCCCTTGGCGGCATGCACGCTGGCCGTCGCGGTGTAGGCAAACAAGTTCAGGAAGCGCTTGCCGGAGGCCTCGCGCTGGATACGCATACGCATCGGACGATGGTCGAGAAACAGGCCGGTGTCGAGGTAGTCGGTCAGATTGACCAGCAGCTTGACGCCGCCTTCACTGACTTCCAGAAACTGGCCCTGCGCGCTTTGACGCTCATATTGTTTGGTGCCGCTCTGACGCTCGCGACGTTTGATCACCACACGGTTCTTGTCGATGTTCAACGCCTGCGGAATCGCCGCCAGCGCATCGAACAGCCGGGCCGAAGCCTTTTCCGGATCGATGGACTTGGGCGCTGCGTATTCCTGAACGTGAACCCAGTCGTGATACAGGTCGATCGCCAGCGAGTATTCAGGCATGTCGGCGTCATACACGCGGTAGCAATCGATACCTTCGCGGCGCACCCATTTGCCCATCAGCTTGAGGTTCTTTTGCAGGCGATTGGCAAACATCTGCCCGCCTTCGCTCAGGCGCGCCTGTTCGACCACCACCGGTTCCGGCTTGATCGGGTTGCCGTTCTTGTTGAGCTTTCTTTCAACGACTTCAACTTCGACAGGGTTTTCGCGCTCGATCTGACGCTGCTCGGGTGTGCGACGCTCGCCCGTCACGAACTGGTCAGGCGTGACCTTGATCAGCAGCAATTTGCACGGCAAGGCACCGTTCCAGAACGAATACTGTTTGTGGCTGCGAATGCCCATGCGCTTGCCCAGGTAAGGCGCGCCGGTGAACACCGCAGCTTCCCAGTTAAGGCAGGCCTGACGCAGGCGCTCGCCCAGATTCTGGTAGAGATACAGCAGGCTGGCTTCATCACCCAGACGCTCGCCGTATGGAGGGTTGCAGATCACCAGACCTTTCTGGTTCTGGTCGGGACGCGGCTCGAAGGTCGCAACTTCGCCTTGATAGACCTTGATCCAGTCGCTCAGACCTGCACGTTCGATATTGTTGCGCCCAGGCTGGATCAGTCGCGGATCAGCCTCGTAACCGCGAATCCACGAAGGTGTTTTGGCCAACCCGGCTTCCGCGCGGGCCAGCGCTTCGTCGTGCAGCTTGCGCCACAGCGCCGGGACGTGGCCCAGCCAGGCCGAGAAGCCCCAGCGTTCACGCTTGATGTTCGGGGCGATGTCGGCGGCGATCATGCCTGCCTCGACCAGGAACGTACCGACACCGCACATCGGGTCAGCCAGCGCGCCGCCCTCGGCAGCGATGCGCGGCCAGCCAGCGCGGATCAGGATCGCGGCGGCAAGGTTCTCCTTCAGGGGCGCAGCACCTTGCTGCAGGCGATAGCCGCGCTGGTGCAGGCTGTGGCCAGAGAGGTCGAGAGACAGAATTGCCTCGCCGCGATCCAGTCGCAGGTGCACGCGCAGATCAGGGTTGATCTTGTCCACCGACGGACGCTCGCCATCGGGTGTACGCAGTTTGTCGACGATCGCATCCTTGACCTTCAATGCACCGAAGTGGGTGTTATCGATGCCTGACCCGTGGCCACTGAACTCCACTGCGATGGTGCCATCGGACTCGAGATGATCATGCCACTCGACATCGAGCACGCCGTGATACAGGTCTTCGGCATCCTTCATCGGGAAGCGCTTGAGCACCAGCAGCACGCGGTTGGCCAGCCGCGACCAGAGGCACAGCCGGTAGGCGGTCTCCATGTCGGCCGAGCCGCGAATGGCCGATGTGTGCTCGCGGGTCTCTTGCAGACCCAGTGCCGTAGCTTCCTCGGCAAGCAGTCCTTCGAGGCCTTTGGGGCAAGTAAGGAAAAGTTCGTAGCGATCCGACATGTGTATTCCAGGGCCTGAGCCGTCTGCGGCGGGCAACGCATTGCCCTGCCAGATTTGAACAGGCGTCTTTCGTGGAGAACGCCTGCGTGGCACGTGATGTGTGCCGGTCCACCGCATGATCCTGTCATGTCATTGCGGCAGTTTTCGGGAGTATTAGAACAGATATCCGCCAGGACGATGTCGGCAATAAAAAGACGTAATTAAAAAGTCACGCTGGAAAAGTCACATTTCTACCGTGCCCATCGCGACCCTTCGTCGCTTAACCAGTCAAGGCATTAGGCCACCATACGAGACTGACAAGCGATCTCATCTGGCTCGCAAACCCCTGCGTCAAAAGGGCTGCGCCAAACAATCAGTGTTTGAACAGACCATTGCTTATTGCTCGACAGACCTGAATATGACGTGCTTATGACAAAACGATCATTCACACCGACCTGTGCTTTGGTTAGAAATCGTCTCAGGTCATCTCCGCAACGGTTATGACATCAAGGTCCGCGACGCCGGCAGCGGGCCCCAACGGCAGAAGATTCTGCCCGACCTCATCACGGGGTCTCAGGGATATTACAGTCAACAGACGAGGGCATTACCCTATGAGAAGACTTAAGCGTGATCCGTTGGAAAGAGCATTTTTACGCGGATATCAATACGGCGTTCATGGTAAATCCCGTGAGCTTTGCCCTTTTACTCTACCGTCAGTACGCCAGGCATGGATCAATGGCTGGCGCGAAGGACGCGGCGACAACTGGGACGGTATGACCGGCACTGCGGGCATCCACAGACTCAACGAACTTCACGCGGTCGGATGAGGCGATTCAAAGACTTTCAGGCCTCTGTCGGGCCACCCACATGATTGACTGATTCACACCTGTACCATGCACGCCCGACCCGGGCGGCGGGCCAACGCCCAGGGGCTCTCTCGAGGAGCCCCTTTTTTTGCCTTCGATTCAGCGTACGGCCGGTGGCATTGCCGCAATGGCGTCCACCGATTCGCGAATCAGCGCAGGGCCCTTGTAGATGAAACCGGAATAGATCTGCACCAGACTGGCACCTGCGGCTATCTTCTCGGCAGCATGCCGGCCTTCAGTGATGCCACCAGCGGCAATGATCGGCAGACGACCTGCCAGCTCACCGGCCAGCACCTTGACGATGTGCGTGCTTTTTTCCCGCACCGGCGCGCCCGACAGACCACCCGCTTCATCGCCATGCGGCAGCCCTTCCACGCCCTGGCGGCTGAGCGTGGTGTTGGTGGCAATCACCGCATCCATGCCCGACTCGATCAGTGCAGAGGCCACCAGCACGGTTTCTTCATCGCTCATGTCCGGGGCAATCTTGATCGCCAACGGCACGCGTCTGCCGTGCCGCTGCGTCAGTTCCTGCTGGCGCAGGCTCAGGGCCTGGAGCAGTTGCTTGAGCGAGTCACCGAACTGCAGACTGCGCAGCCCCGGCGTGTTGGGTGAGCTGACGTTGACGGTGACGTAGCTGGCGTGGGCATAGACCTTGTCCAGGCAGATCAGGTAATCGTCCACCGCACGCTCGACCGGCGTGTCGAAGTTCTTGCCGATATTGATGCCCAGAATGCCGCGATACTTTGCCGCCTGGACTCGGGACACCAGGTTATCGACGCCCAGATTGTTGAAGCCCATGCGATTGATGATCGCCTCGGCATGCGGCAGGCGGAAAATGCGCGGTTTGGGGTTGCCCGGCTGTGGACGTGGCGTCACAGTACCGATCTCGACGAAGCCGAAGCCCAGCTGCGCAAAGCCATCAATGGCTGCACCGTTTTTGTCCAGACCTGCTGCCAGCCCCACAGGGTTGGGAAATTCCAGCCCCATCACACTGACCGGCAACTTCGCCGGGGACTTGCTCAGCAGACCATTGAGGCCCAGCCGCCCGCCTGCACCGATCAGGTCCAGCGACAGGTCATGAGAGGTTTCCGGAGAAAGTTTGAACAGTAACTGGCGGGCCAGGTTATACATGGCGGGATGGGCTCGTGAGCAGCTGAATTCAGGGTGGCGATTATAGACGCGTGCAGGCCTGTCAGGCGAGGCGCGCGACAAACTTGTTGCTCACTCTTCCCCGGCGATGGCATATGCCTTGCTTGAAACCGCTATCGGCACTCACTCCAACGGCGGAGCGGTGCATGGACAACGGCGTCGCTTCGACACTTGCATTGCAATGGGTCGGACGACGCCTTTTTTCTGGACGGACCTTTGATGAAGCACGCGCGATGAACGAACGAACCGGTAATGCGCTGGACTGGGTGGCCGGTAGTGACGCCCCGGAAATGAACAGCCTGGACGTGGGCTTCATGGCATTGACCGACTGCGCCCCGCTGGTGGTTGCGGCCACTCAGGGTTTCGCCCAGCCATACGGCCTGAGCCTGAACCTCGAGCGTCAGACCTCCTGGGCCGGGCTGCGCGACAGGCTGGTCAGCGGGCAGTTGCAGGCGGCACACAGCCTGTATGGTCTGATCTATGCGGTGGAACTGGGCATCAGCGGTGGTCCGGCGACCGACATGGCCATCCTCATGGGACTCAACCAGAACGGCCAGTGCATCAACCTGTCCCGCGAGTTGCAGCAGGCGGGCGTGATCACTCCTGAAGCACTGGACAAACGCGCGCACCAAAGCGGATCAAGGCTGACCTTCGCGCAGACCTTCCCCACCGGCAACCACGCCATGTGGCTCTACTACTGGCTGGCCAGCCAAGGCATCCATCCACTCGATGATGTGACCAGTGTCGTGGTGCCACCCACGCAAATGGCGCAACACCTGCAGGCTGGGCGCATCGACGGTTTCTGCGTCGGCGAACCCTGGGGCGCCAGCGCCGTTCAGCAGCAACTGGGCTTCACCATAGCGACCAGCCAGTCGATCTGGCCGGATCACCCGGGCAAGGTGCTGGGCTGTACCCGTGAGTTCGTCGAGCAGAACCCCAACACCGCCAGAGCGCTGATCATGGCCGTACTGGAAGCGAGCCGCTTCATCGAGGAAAGCGACCATAACCGGCGCAGCACCGCACAACTGCTCAGCGGTGCGGATTATCTGGATACCTCGCCGGACTGCATCGAGCCGCGCCTGCTTGGCCACTACAGCGACGGCCTCGGCAATCACTGGCAGGACCCACATGCAGTCAGTTTCCATGATCAGGGGCAGGTCAATTATCCGTGGCTGTCCGACGGTATGTGGTTCATGACTCAGTTCCGGCGCTGGGGCCTGTTGCGTGAAGACCCGGATTACCTGGCTGTCGCCAGCCGTGTCCAGCAACTGGACCTGTATCGCCAGGCAGCCGATGCGCTGGGCATCGACGCACCCACTGCAACCCTGCGCAGCAGTCAGTTAATCGATGGCAGGATCTGGGACGGCAGCGACCCCGCAGGCTACGCGCGTAGCTTCAAGCTCCACTCGCTGGCCGACAACGCGCCCGCTGTGGCCAGTCGTTGACGGAGAACGTGACCATGCTGCGTATCCTGCTTATCAATGACACGGCCAGAAAAGTCGGTCGCCTCAAATCGGCATTGATAGAGGCCGGTTTTGAAGTAATCGACGAATCCGGACTGATCATCGACTTGCCCGCCCGCGTTGAAGCAGTGCGCCCGGACGTCATCCTGATCGACACCGAATCGCCAGGACGCGATGTAATGGAGCAAGTGGTGCTGGTCAGCCGTGACCAGCCGCGGCCCATCGTGATGTTCACCGACGAGCACGATCAGGGCGTGATGCGCCAGGCAATCAAGTCCGGGGTCAGTGCGTATATCGTCGAGGGTATCCAGGCCCAACGGTTGCAACCGATTCTGGACGTGGCGATGGCCCGTTTCGAGAGCGATCAGGCACTGCGTGCGCAACTGCATGCCCGCGATCAGCAACTGGCCGAACGCAAGCGCATCGAGCTGGCCAAGGGGCTGCTGATGAAAATGAAGGATTGCAACGAGGAAGACGCGTACACCCTGATGCGGCGTCAGGCGATGAGTCGCCAGCAAAAGCTGATTCAGGTGGCCGAGCAAATTATCGCGATGAGCGAGTTGCTGGAGTAAACGAGCGAAGAACGCCTGCTCGCACAGGCGTTCTTCCGCTACCAGGTTAATGGGTGCAGTCGGTCAGCTCAGCACCACGTTCTTCATCGCGGGGATGTAGCCGTAGTCATACACTTCCTGCACAAACGAGCGATCGCCCTCCAGTAGAATCCTCACCGTCGGTGCCTCGGTACCGCCAATGCGGTAATCCTCGCCAGAGGTGGGTACGCTGTCGATGAACGAGGTCACCAGACCGTTCGGCATCACACAGTGCGAGTAAGTCTGAAATGGCTGTGCAGGCGGATTGCCCAACACCAGGCCGGAAGCGTTCATCGGCCGGTAAGGCCCGAACAAATGCTCGCCGACAAACCCGTAAACACCATCCGGACCCGTAACACCATCGGCATAAGTAAACTTGTGGCTGATGGTGAACAAGTAATACTTGCCGTCCTGAAAGACATAATGCGGGCGTTCAGTCTGATCATTGACACCTACTGCGGTGACCAGCGGCGGAAGTATTTCCCACTCATCACCACTGAGGTCTTTCGCAACGGCCAGTCCGATACAGCCGACTTGAAATCTGGCACCGCCTATTTCCTCATGACCTGGCGGAACAGGACCAAGTTCTGCGGCGCCTACTGTATGCGTGCCGCGTTCGCCGGCGACATTGCCTTCAAAAACCATGTACAACTTGCCATCATTGGGATCAATAAACGGACTGGGGTCGCGAAAGTTCCAGGTCGAGTTCTGCGCTTCGGTTTGGTAATATTTGCCGTCGGCCTCGAACAGTGTTTTCACCTCCGTAAAGTCTTTCAATTCCACGCCCTTGTCGGACGTCACAATACGGCCACGTACTTTGGCAATTGCCGCACCCGGCGTTACACAGGTGTAGTACAGGTCGATATCGCCTTTATCATTCAACAGTACGGGTGTGCCCGCCCACTCCCGGGTGGTTGGCGACACACCTTCGGCCATTACCCGGCCACCAAAGATCCAGTCCTTTCCGGTGCGCGAGTACCAGTAGCACATGCGTGCCCGGCCATGACGATCTTCCCAGTCACGCTTGATGTCATAGCGGCCATTGGCACCGACATACTGCGGATCGTCGGGGTGGCGGTCATCCGTCAGCGTGACGATCACCGACCAGCCGTTGACTGAAACCACGGTGCCGTCAAGCTCGCGCAACGGCATGGTGTCCCAGATGAATACGGTATCACTCATGACCGGAAAATCCGGGCTTACCAGAGGCTGCGTGGTAGTCGGATCATTTTCATTGACCTTCAGCGCATCAGCTCTGGACCAGATGGTGGGTGCGTAATTGATGTTACTCATGATGATGTCCTTTATTGGCGCCTGCAATGAAGCGCGAAGAGGAAGACAGCCCGGTCGGCACGGCTGTATTGCCG
Source organism: Pseudomonas meliae (assembly GCF_001400515.1). Classification (NCBI taxonomy): domain Bacteria; kingdom Pseudomonadati; phylum Pseudomonadota; class Gammaproteobacteria; order Pseudomonadales; family Pseudomonadaceae; genus Pseudomonas; species Pseudomonas meliae. The sequence goes on from NZ_LJQT01000310.1 coordinate 12,447, forward strand.
GGAGGTACCCGGGATCGGTGTTTCAAGCCCTTGAGGGCAACTGAAAACCGGAAAAAGAGCGAGTAGACGATTACTTTTTAAAAAGTAAACATTTATCGAAATTGACAGGCAATTTGCAATTACAGATCGCCGCAGTGAAGAGTAAATTCATTTCCTGATGGATAATACCGCCATTGAACTTTAATAAACTCTTCAATGGCCATGCGTGATCTTGCCCTTTCAGGCTGCAGACTGTCGCTCGCGGCGCGCCCTGTTTTACAGCGCTTTGCTGGCGAGCGCCCGCTTCAAGGTCACTGACCGGCCCTCGCCTGCTTCCCGGGAATCACCCAAACCCGCTCGCAGCTTGCGGCTAATCGCTTGCAACGCCATTGGCCCATCTCTTGCTTTAGCAATCGCACGGTAGCCAACGGCGGCTATCACCTTTTTACGACAAAGACGTCGCTCATCTCTTTCCGCTCACTTGGACAGAGAGGCGACGTTTTTTGCGTTTTGGCCCCGGCGACGGGGCCGGTGGAGTCGCCGTCATTCGGAACACTCCACCACAGCGTCTGGAAAACCCGTGTCGCGGTCATGGCCCGACTGACTAACTAGCAGATGATGAGGTGTACACATGGATACAAGCTTCTGGAAGGCAGGCCATAAACCGACCCTGTTTGCGGCGTTTCTCTATTTCGACCTGAGTTTCATGGTCTGGTATCTGCTTGGCCCGCTGGCGGTGCAGATTGCCACTGACCTGCACCTGACCACTCAGCAACGTGGCCTGATGGTCGCCACGCCGATTCTGGCGGGTGCCGTGCTGCGCTTTTTCATGGGCCTGCTGGCGGACCAGCTGTCGCCCAAGACCGCTGGCATCATTGGCCAGGTGATTGTCATCGGCGCACTGCTGGCGGCCTGGCAACTGGGCATTCACACCTACGGCCAGGTACTGCTGCTGGGCCTGTTCCTGGGTATGGCCGGTGCTTCATTCGCTGTCGCGCTGCCCCTGGCGTCGCAGTGGTATCCACCGCAGCACCAGGGCAAGGCGATGGGCATAGCCGGTGCGGGCAACTCGGGCACCGTACTGGCAGCATTGATCGCGCCGGTACTGGCCGCCAGTTTCGGCTGGGGCAACGTATTCGGCCTGGCGCTGATCCCGCTAGTTCTGACCCTGATCGCTTTCACGCTTATGGCGCGCAACGCCCCGGAGCGCAGCAAGCCCAAATCCATGGCGGATTACCTAAAGGCGCTGGGTGATCGTGACAGCTGGTGGTTCATGTTTTTCTACAGCGTGACGTTCGGCGGCTTCATCGGCCTGGCCAGCGCCCTGCCCGGCTATTTCAACGACCAATATGGCTTGAGCCCGATTACTGCCGGTTACTACACCGCTGCCTGTGTCTTCGGCGGCAGCCTGATGCGCCCGCTCGGTGGCGCGCTGGCTGACCGCTTTGGCGGGATTCGCACATTGACCGTGATGTACGCCGTTGCGGCCATCGGTATCGCGGCGGTGGGTTTCAACCTGCCAAGTTCGTGGGCAGCACTGGCTCTGTTCGTTGCCGCGATGCTGGGCCTGGGTGCCGGTAATGGCGCAGTCTTTCAGCTGGTTCCGCAGCGTTTCCGCAAGGAAATCGGGGTCATGACCGGCCTGATCGGCATGGCGGGCGGCATCGGTGGCTTCCTGCTGGCAGCGGGTCTGGGCACCATCAAACAGAACACTGGCGATTACCAGTTGGGCCTGTGGCTGTTCGCAGGCCTGGCAGTGCTGGCCTGGTTCGGTCTGCTGAACGTCAAGCGTCGCTGGAGAACCACCTGGGGTTCGGCGGCTGTGACCGCGGCGCGAGTCTGAACCGCCGATGACGCTGCAACTGCAGTTCGCTCAATTCAGCGCCAGCGGTCCGCGCGCGGAAAATCAGGATGCTCTGCGCCTGGTGACTCCGGCCCCGACACTGGCCGCCAGCAAGGGCTATCTGTTCGCCCTTGCCGACGGCGTCAGCCAGTGTGCTGATGGCGCACTGGCTGCGCAGTCCACGCTACAGGCGCTGGCGCTCGACTATTACGCCACGCCGGAAACCTGGGGAGTGGCCCAGTCTCTCGACCGCCTGCTGCTGGCGCAGAATCGCTGGCTGCTGGCCAACGGTTTGCTGACCACCCTCAGCGCTCTGGTGCTGCGCGGACGACGCTTCACCCTGGCCCACGTCGGCGACTGCCGGGCTTATCGCTGGCAGGCCGGTACGCTAAAGCGCATCAGTGAAGACCACGTCTGGGAACAGGCCGACATGCAGCATGTGCTCAAGCGCGCGCTGGGCCTGGACCAGTACGTGGTCATGGACTATCTGGACGGCGAGCTGTGTGAAGGTGAACGACTGTTGCTGGTCAGCGACGGTGTCTGGGCGACCCTTGGTGATGCCAGCATCCGCTCGATTCTGACCGAGCAGGACAACCTCGACTCGGCGGTGAAAACCCTGGTCAGCGCGGCACATCTGGCGGGCAGCCAGGACAATGCCTGCGCCCTGCTGATTCAGGTCGATAGCCTGGGCGAGGACGATCTGGGTGACACACTGCTGCAATTGCAGCAATGGCCACTGCCACCCGCGCTCAAGGCGGGCCAGGGCTTCGAAGGCTGGACGGTTGGCGGCATCGTGGCGCAGTCGCGCCAGTCCATCCTTTATCGGGTGACCGATACCCACGGCCAACCGTGGCTGCTCAAGACCCTGCCGGCCAGCCGGCATGACGAGTCGGGTGCAGGCCAAGGGTTATTGCTTGAAGAGTGGTTTTTACGCCGGGTTGCCGGGCGCTTCTTTCCCGAGGTCCATCCGCTGGCAGACCGCCAGCACCTGTATTACGTGATGCGCGAGTATTGCGGAAATACACTGGCCGAGGTCTTCACGCGCAACGGGCCGCTGCCGCTGGCTCAATGGCAGGACCTCGCGACCCGACTGTTACGCGCTGCGGGCCTGCTGCATCGGCGCAACATCATTCATCGCGATATCAAACCGGAAAACCTGCTGCTGGCAGATGATGGCGAACTGCGCCTGCTGGATTTCGGCCTGGCTTACTGCCCGGGATTGTCAACTGGCAACGCTGACGACTTGCCCGGCACCCCGAGCTACATCGCCCCGGAAGCCTTCAACGGCGCTGAGCCGCATCCGCAGCAAGATCTGTATGCGGCAGGCGTCACGCTGTACTACCTGCTGACAGGCCACTACCCGTATGGCGAGATCGAAGCCTTTCAGCATCGCCGCTTCGGCACGCCAATCGCCGCCAGCCGTTATCGACCGGATCTGCCGCAATGGCTGAGCCAGAGTCTGGACAAGGCACTGCAAGCCGACCCGCACCAGCGTTACGAAACCGCCGAGCAGTGGTTGCTGGAAATGGAGCAAGCCGAGCATCGCCCGGTGGTAGCAAAACCGCGCCCGTTGCTGGAACGCGAACCGCTCAAAGTCTGGCAAACGCTGGCACTGATCTCGATGCTGCTCAATCTTCTGCTGGCGATCTGGCTCATGAGCCATCACTGAACCAGACCGCCCTGCTTCTGTGCAGCACGCCTCAACGCAGTGCAGAAATAGCCTGAGGCATCGACCGAAATCCCCTTTACGCAAGTGAATGCGAGTTGGCACAGGCGCTGCATGGTCTTGTGCAGATCATTCATAACGCGTAGCCCTCAACGATGAAGGCTGCGCCTCCCGATAGAACGGGACCGGACAAAGGCGTCCCCGTCAGGCAACTGGCGGGACGCCTTTTTTTGTTTGCGCGAAACGTGTCGAGCATGCGCTGCAGTGACTCGGAGGCAAGATGAAAAAACTCAAACTGGTGATGATAGGCAACGGCATGGCCGGCGTGCGCACACTCGAAGAGTTGCTGAAACTGAGCGAAGACCTGTATGACATCACGGTCTTCGGTGCCGAGCCACACCCCAACTACAACCGCATCATGCTGTCCCCAGTGCTGGCAGGCGAACAGAATTTCGAAGACATCGTGCTCAACGATCTGGCCTGGTACGAAAGCAACAGTATCCAGTTGTTGCTGAACCGTCGCGTGGTGAAGATCGACCGCATCAAACGCGTGGTAATCGCCGATGACGGCACCCAGGCCTCTTACGATCGCCTGCTGATCGCCACCGGCTCACGACCCTTTATTCTGCCGGTTCCCGGCAATACGCTGGAAGGCGTCATCGGCTACCGCGACATCGGCCACACCCGTCAGATGATCGATACCGCCGTCACACACAAACGCGCAGTGGTCATCGGCGGCGGCCTGCTCGGGCTCGAAGCTGCCAACGGCCTGAGCCTGCGCGGCATGCAGGTCACTGTGATTCACAACGGCCAGACGCTGCTGGAGCGCCAACTGGACAAAACCAGCGGGCTGATGCTGCAAGCCGCGCTGGAAAAGCGCGGCCTGGGTTTTCGCCTCAACGAACAGACCGAAGCCTTGCTCGGCGATGATCTGGGCCGCGTACGCGCGGTGCAATTCAAAAGCGGCGAGGTGATCGACACCGATCTGGTGGTCATGGCCGCAGGCATACGCCCCAACACCGAATTGGCCGAACAGGCTGGTCTGCCCTGCAACCGGGGCATTCTGGTCAACGATACCTTGCAGACCTACGACCCGCGCATCTATGCGATTGGCGAATGCGTCAGCCATCGCGGCATCGCTTACGGGCTGGTGGTGCCGCTGTTCGAGCAGGCCCGGGTGTGTGCCAATCACCTTGCCCAGTTGGGCTTTGCCCGTTATCCGGGGTCAGTGACCTCGACCAAGCTGAAAGTCACCGGCATCGACCTGTTTTCCGCCGGGGACTTTCTGGGTGCTGAAGGCACTGAAAGCATCACCCTCTCGGACCCCATCGGCGGCGTCTACAAAAAGCTGGTGATCAAGAACGACGTACTGGTCGGCGCCTGCCTTTATGGCGACACTGCGGACGGAAGCTGGTACTTGCAGCAGATACGTGATGGCCAGGGCATTGATGCCATACGCAATCACCTGATGTTCGGCAAACCCGCCGCGCCAGAGGCCGCCTGCGCATGACCAGCCTCGCCATTCAGACCACTCGGGTGACCGCGTCCACCTGCTGCTATTGCGGCGTTGGCTGCGGCGTGCTGATCGAGCATGACGGGCAGAATATCCTCGGCGTCAGCGGCGACCCGAAGCACCCGGCCAACTTCGGCAAGTTGTGCAGCAAAGGTTCAAGCCTGCACCTGACCGGGGACATCGAAGCGCGCGCACTGTATCCGGAACTACGCCTGAGCAAAGGCCTGGCACGCAGCGTCACCGATTGGGACACCGCGCTGGAGCACGCGGCCAACGTCTTCGCCGACAGCATCCGCGAGCACGGCCCCGACAGCGTCGCATTCTATATTTCCGGCCAGTTGCTGACCGAGGACTATTACGCGTTCAACAAGCTGGCCCGTGCACTGGTCGGCACCAACAATATCGACAGCAACTCACGGCTGTGCATGTCTTCGGCCGTGGCCGGCTACAAGCGCAGCCTGGGCACCGACGCACCGCCTTGCAGCTATGAAGATATCGAACTGAGCGATTGCGTGATGATCGTCGGCAGCAACATGGCCTACGCGCACCCGATTCTGTTTCGTCGCCTGGAAGAAGCAAAAAGCCGTCGCCCGCAGATGAAACTCATCGTCATCGACCCACGGCGCACCGATACCTGCGAACTGGCGGACCTGCACCTGGCGATTCAGCCTGGCACCGACGTTGCGCTGTTTCACGGCATCCTCCATGTGCTGATCAGTGAAAGCCTGATTGATCCCGAGTTCATTGCCGCACACACACAGGGCTATGAGGCGCTGTCAGCGCTGGTACGAGATTACCCGCCTGAACGCGTAGCAAACCTCTGCGGCATTACCCAGGAACAGCTATACACCTGCGCCAGTTGGGTGGGTGAAGCTCCGGGCTTTCTGTCGCTGTGGTGCATGGGGCTGAATCAATCCACTGCGGGAAGTGCAAAAAACAGCGCACTGATCAACCTGCACCTGGCCACCGGGCAGATCGGCCGACCCGGTGCAGGCCCCTTTTCGCTCACCGGTCAACCCAACGCCATGGGCGGACGTGAAACGGGCAGCCTGTCCAACCTGCTGCCCGGCCATCGCGACGCAGCCAATCCCGAACACCGTGCGCAGGTTGCGCACTACTGGGGCGTCGACAGCCTGCCCGCCAAGCCCGGTTTGTCGGCCATCGAACTGTTCGAACAACTGCAGAACGGTACGATCAAGGCATTGTGGATTGCCTGTACCAACCCGGCACAATCACTGCCCGATCAGAACAAAATCCGACAGGCGCTGGAAACCTGCCCGTTCGTGGTACTTCAGGAGGCTTTCAAGACCACCGAAACAGCGCGCTATGCCGACCTGTTGCTGCCTGCCGCAAGCTGGGGCGAGAAAGAAGGCACGGTGACCAACTCGGAGCGGCGCATTTCCAATGTCCGCAACGCCATTGCGCCCCCCGGCGAAGCGCGCTCCGACTGGGCAATCACTGTGGACTTCGCCCAGCGTCTGCAAAAGCGCCTGCAACCCGATGCACCTGCGCTGTTCGATTTCCACACACCCAAGGCCTTGTTCGATGAATTCAAAGGCCTGACGGTCGGGCGGGATCTGGACATGTCCGGGATCGACCGCCAGCTCATCGACCTCCATGGCCCACACCAATGGCCCTTCCCTCGCGGTGCCAGCGTGGGCACGCCACGCCTGTATACCGATGGTATTTTCCCCACTGACTCGGGCCGTGCGCAGTTTTTATCCGAGCCTTACATCGCCGCCAAAGAGCTGCGCGATGCTGACTACCCGCTGACACTCAACACCGGCAGGCTGCGCGATCAATGGCATGGCATGAGCCGCACCGGCACCGCTGCGCGGCTGTTCGGGCATGTCAGCGAAGCGCTGTTGAGCCTCAACCCTCAAGACATGCAACGTTATGACCTGCAACCTGGCGATCTGGTCAAGCTGATCAGCCGACGCGGCGAGCTGTTGTTGCCCATCGGCGGCGATGACAGTGTTGCCTGCGGTCAGGCCTTCTTGCCGATGCACTGGGGCGACCGGTTTCTCAAGGGCGGCGTAAACGCTCTGACTCAGCCAGCCTTCGACCCGATCTCGAAACAACCGGAACTCAAGCATTCCGGGGTCAAAATCGAAAAAGCTCATCTGCCCTGGCAGTTTTTCGCGCTTATTGAAGGCAATGTGCAGCAGCAAATGGAAAGGCTGCGTCCCCTGTGCGACGTGTTTACCTACCTGAGCATGGGCCTTACCGGACGCGAACGTCCTGCATTGATCATACGCGCCGCCAGCGCCGAAGCGCCTGATCCGATGCTGCTGCAGCACATTGACCAGGTACTCGGCCTCGATGAAGGGCCAGTCATGGCTTATGACGACCCCAAGCGCTCAATTGGCAAGCGGGTGCGTATCGACAACGACCGAATTACTGCCATCCGCCTGGCCGGTGAAACGCTTGCCCGACACTGGCTCCAGGCGCTATGGCTGGAAGAACGCTTTGATGCTTCGCTGCGGCGCTGGCTGCTGGCCCCGCTCAGTAGCGAGCCTGGCAAAGACTCGACGCAGGCCTTCGACAAGACCTTGTGCAACTGCATGAACGTCAGCCAGAGCGCAGTAAAGGAAGGTATCGAGCGCGGCCTGGACCTGAATCAACTCAAGACACAACTGGGTTGCGGGACCCAATGCGGTTCCTGCGTGCCTGAAATAAAAAGACTGATCAACACCGTGGCGGTTACCCAATGAGGAGTGCAGCATGAGCGCAAAAGTATGGCTGGTGGGCGCCGGTCCCGGTGACCCGGAACTACTGACCCTCAAGGCAGTGCGTGCCTTGCACGAAGCCGACGTGGTGCTGATAGATGATCTGGTCAATACCGCAGTGCTTGAGCACTGCCCGAATGCGCGAGTGATCGCGGTCGGCAAACGCGGCGGTTGCCGTTCAACGCCACAAGCGTTTATCCATCGCCTGATGCTGCGCTATGTACGTCAGGGCAAATGCGTTGTGCGCCTCAAGGGTGGCGATCCGTGCATCTTTGGCCGTGGCGGTGAAGAGGCGCAGTGGTTGCAGGAACGCGGCGTCGCTGTGGAACTGGTCAACGGGATCACGGCGGGGCTCGCCGGCGCAACACAATGCGGCATTTCGCTGACCCTGCGCGGCATAAGCCGTGGCGTGACACTGGTCACTGCCCATACCCAGGACGACAGCAGCCTCAACTGGCAGGCCCTTGCACAAGGCGGAACTACTCTGGTGGTTTACATGGGCGTGGCAAAGCTGGCGGAAATTCGCGAGAGCCTGCAGGCTGGCGGAATGAGTGGCGAAATGCCGGTGGCGATGATCGAGAATGCTTCGCTGCCCTGGCAGCGCGAGTGCCGCAGCACGTTGAACGCAATGCAGCGCGACGCCAGCGCTTTCGAGCTGAAGAGCCCTGCCATTCTGGTGATCGGCGCGGTTGCTGCGTGCAGCAATGAGCTGCTGAATGAAACGCTGATTGATCACGCACAGCTGAGTGCTGGCTGACCGTGCCTCCTGAGTAGCGTCTGCCTGCGCAAATCGCAGGCAAAGAAAAGC
>NZ_LJQT01000310.1:21002-49838 GCF_001400515.1 Pseudomonas meliae
CGGCCTGAGCCGGGCTTTTCAGTACAAGCGGCTAATTACTTAGCTTGAGCTTCTACTTCTGCTTCTACGCGACGGTTAACTGCGCGGCCAGCTTCAGTTGCGTTGTCAGCAACTGGGCGGGATTCGCCGTAACCAACCGAGTTTACGCGGCTAGCGCCAACACCGTACTGGTTAACCAGAACCTGTTTAACGGCGTTTGCACGACGCTCGGACAGTTTTTGGTTGTAAGCGTCAGGACCGACGGAGTCAGTGTGACCTTCAACAGTGGTGGTGGTCTGTGGGTACTGCTGCATGAAGTCAGCAAGGTTCTTGATGTCGCCGTAGCTGTTAGGCTTGACTACGGATTTGTCGAAATCGAACTTCACGTCCAGCTCAACACGAACGACTTCGGCAACTGCTGGGCAGCCATCAGCGTCAACGGTAACGTTGGCTGGGGTGTCCGGGCACTTGTCGACGTTGTCGCACACGCCGTCGTTGTCGCTGTCGGAGCACACTTCAGCTACTGGAGCTGGTGCTGCTTCGACTTTCTTGCTGCCGCCGCCGAAGTTTACGCCGATACCGACGCTAGGCGCCCACTCGGTGTTGCCTTGGTCGATGTTGTACTGAGCTTCAACACCTGCACGGGCATAGAAGTTGTCAGTGAAGTACAGCTTGGCACCGCCGCCGATGTTGGCGAAGGTAGAACCGTCACGGCCGTTGCGAGCGTCTTGACCGATGCTTTGGTCAGAGAAACCGGCAGACAGGTAAGGACGCAGCATGTCGCCTGGGTTGTTGAAGTGGTACAGAGCGTCCAGAGCGGTGTTGGCGCCCTTGATGTTCTTGCCACTGTCGCTACGGACGTTGTGGACTTCGTCGTAGCCCAGACGCAGTTCAACATCGTCAGTCAGGAAGTAGCCAACGGAGCCGCCGAACAGGTTGCCGTCGTTTTTGAAGTTACGATCGCTGTCGTAGTATTCTTTCTTGGCGAAGCCTTCGATTTCGACCGCGCCTTGGCCTTGAGCCAGAGCGCCGAACGAAGTTGCGGCAACAATAGTACCAATGGCCAAGCCCAAGGTGTTTTTCAGTTTCATCCGTTAAATCCCCATCTGATGATTATTAAGCAGTCCCACACAGGGGGACAACTCAGCGGCAAGTCTACCAGACCTTGCCATTTGTTAGAGATATTTGCACCGTATTAAGTTTCGGCGATTCCCGCAAATTTCTCTCGTAATTTATCTAAAGCCCGCTTGTAACGCATTTTCGTTGCGCTCAAGCCCATGTGCATGATGTCAGCAATCTCCTGAAATTCAAGTTCTGCAACAAAACGCAGGACCAGAATCTCCCGATCGATCGGGTTCACATACACAAGCCAGCGATCAAGTCCGCCCCGCTCTTCAGGTTTGGGCGTCTTTTCTTCCGACGCTTCCTCAAGTGGATCCAGACTCAAAGCGTCCATCAAGCGACGCTTACGCCGTTCCTTTCTGTACTGCGTGATGCATTCATTGTAGGTGATGCTGTAAAGCCAGGTCTTAAATTTAGATTTACCTTCAAAATTTTTCAACCCATACAACACCTTAAGCATCACCTCCTGACAGACATCGTCAGCATCGCGATCGTTCCCTAAATAACGTGCGCAGACGTTAAAAAGTGTTCTCTGGTAACGACGCATCAATTCTTCATAAGCCCGCGTCACATTGAACAGCTCAACATGGGCGCGCGCGACCAGCTCCTCATCAGAGAGCTCGCGGGGATCGTAGCGCGTCGAAAACGGTTGAGGTTTATTCAAAACAAATCTTGCCGACAGTCAGGTCAGTGTCCGCCACGGCCTGTATCGGCAACCTGGCGGCATACATTAGCAGGTTAGCCGCTTAACGGCTGCTTACTCTCTGCTCGAGAAGGATGCGGTTGGAAAACGACACCAGCTCCCCCTCGTCTGTCAGCAACGTTGTCTTGACCGTACCGATTTCCTCGATCTGACCTTCCGTATCGCCCACCCGCACCTGCTGGCCCACCTGAAACAGCTCACGAACATAAATTCCGGCGATGATCTGCCCTGCAATCTCCCGACTGCCGAGGCCCAGGGCAAGCGCCACTGTCAGACCAACGGTAATCAAGGCAATCACAATAACGTGGTTCAGCAGGTCGGTCTTGACCTCAAGCTGGCTGATCGCAACCGAAATACTGATGATGATGACCAGGCCTTGAGCAATTCGTCCCAGGCCGGCGGAGTAGTCGATACCTACGCCTTCGGCTGCGCCGCGTACCAGCCCATTGACCAGTTGCGCCAGCAGCACGCCGACCAGCAAGACCAGCGCCGCACCAAATACCTTGGGCAGATACAGCGCCAACATGTCCAGCGTAGCTGAAACCCGCTGCAGCCCCAGCGATTCAGCAGCCGAGACGAGGAAAATCAGTAACACAAACCAATACACGATCTTGCCGATCAGGGTTGAGATCGGCACCTTGACGCCGGCGCGGCCGATGATCTTGGTCAGACCTGTACCGCCGACCAGACGATCCAGGCCCAGTTTGGCCAGCAGCTTGGAAAGCAGCGCGTCAAGCAGTTTGGCCACGACAAAACCCAGCAGCACCACAACAAGCGCGCCGAACAGGTTAGGGATGAAATTTGCGACTTTGGTCCACAATGCAGTCATTGCAGCAAGAAGGCTCTGGGTCCAGAGATTCAATTCCATGCTCAATCAGCCTTATCGATAGAACGGGCACCCGGAATGGTGCGGCGAGAAACAGGAGAGACGTGGGCAGAGCCGTTGTTCACGGCGATCATCAGTGCCTCTGACCAACGGCCCAGCAACCCGAACAACACACCGGCACCGACCTGGCGATTGGCGGTTTTCAGGACGCGTCCCAGACATGCGTCATCATCCCGGCTGGAGGATGAAGAATTGAGCATGTCGCGTAAAGATTCTTCAAACGGATCGTGCATCAGGCACCTCACGTAATGTCAGTCAAAGACGCGACGCGAAAACAACAAGTCACACACGCCCATCAAAAACCGGACAAGCCCACGCCTATACCCAGCGCAATCGCTTGAATAGCCACCACTGCCCGACGGCCAGCGCGACAATCAGCGAGCACGCCACCAGAAAGCCGTATGAACTGTCAGAACCGGGTATGCCGCCGACATTGATACCCAGCAAACTGGTAAGAAAACTCATGGGCAGGAAGATACCGGTAATGATCCCGAAACGGTACATGGTGCGGTTCATGTGCTCGCGCAAACGCCTGTCTTCGGACTCCAGCAGCAGCCCTACCCGCTCGCGGGTCAGCTCGAGCTCTTCCAGATAACGCGTCAGGCTGTTGTTCAGCTCATTCCAGTAATCGGCGTCGTCATGGGCGAACCACGACAGTTTGATCCGCGAGAGCTGGCCATAAATATCGCGCTGCGGCCCGAGAAACCGGCGCAGACCGGCTGCGCGTCGACGAATATGCAGCAGCTTGCCGTGCTCGGGACTGTACCGTTCGTCGGCGTCGGTCTTTTCTTCCTCTTCATCGACCGATTCGGTGAGTTCGCCGACCAGATCCTGAACCTTGTCGGTCAGGTATTGCGCCAGGTACAGGATCAGCTCCGAGGCACTGGTGGGGCCTTTACCCTGCCCCAGCATCTCGATCAGTTCCTCAGTGGCCCGCAGAGGACGCAGGCGCAGCGAGATCACCCGCTGAGCAGCAGCAAAAATGCGCACCGAGACCATGTCTTCCGGTTCGGCACCGGGGTTGAGGTTCACCCCGCGCAGAAACAGCAGCAACTCTTGCTCCGGCAACGGCAGCAGGCGCGGCCGGGTGTTCTCTTCAAGCAACAGGTCGCAGGCAAATTCGCTCAGACCACTACCGGTACGCAGCCACGTATGGGTCTGCGGATGACTGCGGTCCCAATGCAGCCACAGACTTTCCTGCGGCTGCAGCTCAAGGTCCTGCAACTCGGTTCGAGCGATGAAACGCGCCCCGCCCTTACCGTCCAACACAAGGGCATGAACCAGCCCCCACTGCGCGTTTGCTTCATCGAACATGGATATTTCGCTTATTCCGGCATGGTCAGGGGTGAAGGGGAAATGATGACGCCATTGTTGTCGGCATACAGATACTCTCCCGGGCGGAAGGTCACGCCACCGAAGGTGACCAACACATTCAGGTCACCGATTCCGCGTTTCTCGGTTTTTTTCGGATGGCTGGCCAACGCCTGAACACCCAGGTCGGTCTGCGCGATGACGTCAACATCGCGGATGCAACCGTAAATCAACATGCCTTCCCAGCCGCTTCTGGCCGCTTTCTCTGCCAGCATGTCACCGAGCAAGGCACAACGCAGCGACCCACCACCGTCGACCACCAACACCTTGCCCTTGCCGTCGAGCTCGACCTGCTCCTTGACCAGCGAGTTGTCTTCGAAACATTTAACGGTGACGATCTGGCCGCCAAACGAATCGCGACCGCCAAAATTGCTGAACATCGGCTCCACGACCTGAATCAGGTCCGGATAGGCGTCACACAGATCGGGGGTGATGTAGTGCATAAGGTCAACTCCTGTCTCGCGAATGGTACGGATCGGACTGATGAATCAGACGCGACCGGCTGACGCTAACCATAGCGACTTTAACCGCTAACTGCCCACCGCCGCCTGAAACTCTACAACCTGTTCAGGAACAGACTGCCCGTTCAGCCACTCGATGACCCGCGGCCAGACCTGTTGCTGCGCGGCCTTGCTGACCAGCATGCGCACGTGGTCGAAGTCTTCGTCAAAACCGTGCTCGCGCCCCAGGCAAAGAAACTGTTTGTGCTGCGCTGCGCCGATCTGATCGAACAGCGTGCGACAGGCCCACACCGGGTCCTGATGATCGCCAGACGCAGCAACGGCCAGCACCGGCACCCGAACCTCCTTAAGCCCCGCCCACCAGTTGTTGTCGCGCTCGCCAAAACGCCCGAACAGCCCGTGCCAGCGCAGGCTTTCCAGCACCAGCCCTATTGGCTCGTCTTCCGGCCCACGCTTGAAACGCGGCCCTGAAACATGTTCGAAGGACCTGAGCAACAGCCGCGCGGACCATTGCAGCGGCGGAATTTTCAGCGGCCAGTACGTGCGGCTGACCTGACTGCCGAATAGCGCCACCGACGCTGCAGTGTGCGGCCCCAGGTACTGGCCGCCCAAGGCCGCCGCCAGGGTTGTGCCGCCCAGCGAGTGCCCCATCCAGTGCGGTATCTGACCACTTTGCTCACAGACAAAAGCGGCAATGGCGGGCACGTCGAAACGGGCATAGTCAGCCACACAATTGACGCGGTAGTTCTGGTTGCGTGCAGACAAGCCGTGCCCGCGCATTTCCGGGATCCATACGTCATAACCGGCACGCGCCAGATACGGCCCCAGACCGATACCTTTGGGCGAATACCAGAAGCGCCGGTTGGAAAAACTGCCATGCAACAGAATCACCGGGATGCCGCGCACGTCGGGCTGATCGGCCAGCCCCAGTCGGGTCACCACCAGCTCGACGCTGGGGTCGGGGCTGTTGGCTGGCTTGAGACGGTAGACGTCCTCGACAAGGTCGCCGCGACGCTCGGCGCTGATCAAGGCAACGGGAAAAAGCTGGCTACTGCTTTGCATATCACTCTTTATCTGGCTTGACAGACGGTATGAAACAACGCGCTCCGGGGCTATCGCGGCACGCCATAAAAAAGGCGGCTTCCGAAGAAACCGCCTTTTTCAAACACCTGAACCAAATGACGGTTCAGGCCACCCTCGCGTCACACGAAGGCCGTGTCACCTCAGACAGGTGCCTGCGCCTCGGCGAGGAAGAACCAGGTTTCCAGCACCGAATCAGGGTTGAGCGATACGCTCTCGATCCCTTGATCCATCAGCCAGCGCGCCAGATCCGGATGATCGGAAGGACCCTGTCCGCAGATGCCGATGTACTTGCCCGCCTTGTTGCACGCCTGAATGGCATTGGACAGCAGCTTCTTGACCGCCGGGTTACGCTCGTCGAACAGGTGGGCAATGACGCCGGAGTCCCGATCAAGGCCAAGTGTCAGCTGGGTCAGGTCGTTGGAGCCGATGGAGAAACCATCGAAATACTCTAGGAACTCTTCGGCCAGAATCGCATTGGACGGCAACTCGCACATCATGATGATGCGCAGGCCATTTTCGCCACGTTTCAGGCCATTGGCCGCCAGCAGGTCGATGACCTGACTCGCTTCACCCAGCGTCCGGACGAATGGCACCATGATCTCGACGTTGGTCAGGCCCATCTCTTCACGCACGCGCTTGAGCGCACGGCACTCCAGCTCGAAACAGTCGCGGAAGTTCTCGCTGATATAGCGCGAAGCACCGCGAAAGCCCAGCATCGGGTTTTCTTCTTCAGGCTCGTATAGCTTGCCTCCGATCAGGTTCGCGTACTCGTTGGACTTGAAGTCCGACAGACGCACGATGACCTTTTTCGGCGTGAACGCGGCGGCCAGGGTGCTGATGCCCTCGACCAGTTTGTCGACGTAGAAACCGACCGGATCATGGTAACCGGCGATGCGCTTGTCGACGCTTTCCTTGATTTCCGGCGGCAGCAGCGAATAGTTGAGCAGCGCCTTGGGATGCACACCGATCATGCGGTTGATGATGAATTCCAGACGCGCAAGACCGACACCGGCGTTGGGCAACTGGGCGAAATCAAACGCACGATCCGGGTTGCCGACGTTCATCATGATCTTGAATGGCAGCTCGGGCATCGCATCGACCGAGTTGGTCTTGATGTCGAAACCCAGCTCGCCTTCAAAGATGTAACCGGTGTCGCCCTCTGCGCAGGAAACCGTTACGCCCTGGCCATCCTGCAGCGTCTGGGTGGCGTTGCCACAACCGACCACTGCGGGAATGCCCAGCTCGCGCGCGATGATTGCGGCGTGGCAGGTACGACCGCCACGGTTGGTGACAATTGCGCTGGCGCGCTTCATGACCGGTTCCCAGTCCGGGTCGGTCATGTCGGACACCAGCACGTCACCAGGCTGGACCTTGTCCATCTCGGACACGTCCTTGATGATCCGCACCTTGCCTGCGCCGATGCGCTGGCCGATGGCACGACCTTCGACCAGCACCTTGCCGGTCTCCTTGAGCAGGTAGCGTTTCATGACATTGGCCGAGGCACGGCTTTTCACGGTTTCCGGACGCGCCTGCACGATGTACAGCTTGCCGTCGTCACCATCCTTGGCCCATTCGATATCCATCGGGCACTTGTAGTGTTTCTCGATGATCATTGCCTGTTTAGCCAGTTCCGAGACTTCGGCATCGGTCAGGCAGAAGCGCGCACGATCAGCAGGCTCTACGTCGATCACCTTGACCGAACGACCAGCCTTGGCTTCTTCGCCGTAAATCATCTTGATAGCCTTGCTACCCAGATTGCGCCGCAGAATCGCCGGACGGCCAGCAGCCAGCGTGTCTTTATGCACGTAGAACTCGTCCGGGTTGACCGCGCCCTGCACAACCGTCTCGCCCAGGCCGTAGGCACCGGTAATGAACACCACATCGCGGAAACCGGATTCGGTGTCGAGGGTAAACATGACGCCCGCCGTTCCGGTTTCGGAACGCACCATACGCTGCACACCCGCCGACAGCGCGACCAGCTTGTGGTCGAAGCCCTGGTGCACGCGATAGGAAATGGCACGGTCATTGAACAGCGAAGCGAAGACTTCCTTGGCAGCGCGGATAACGTTCTCGACACCGCGAATGTTCAGGAAAGTTTCCTGCTGGCCTGCGAACGATGCATCTGGCAGGTCTTCAGCGGTCGCGGAAGAGCGCACCGCCACCGCCAGGTTCGGATTGCCGGCCGACAGCTCGGCAAATGCAGTACGAATCTGGGCGTTGAGCGTCTCGGGAAACTCGGCTTCCATGATCCACTGGCGAATCTGCGCACCGGTGCGGGCCAGGGCGTTGACGTCATCGACATCGAGCGCGTCCAGCGCCGCATGGATCTGATCGTTCAGACCGCTCAGCTCAAGAAAGTCACGGTAAGCCTGGGCCGTAGTCGCGAAGCCGCCGGGCACTGAGACGCCAGCACCTGCGAGGTTGCTGATCATCTCGCCGAGGGACGAGTTTTTGCCCCCCACGTGCTCTACATCATGGACGCCGAGCTTATCGAGGGAAACTACGTACTCTACCAAGGTGATCTCTCCACTAACTGTGTTTGTTGTTGGGAAAAGCTCATTCACCCGAATCACATGTGATGTGATCTCGGGCGTGTCTGGCCGGGCGCGGGCCCATGCCTTGAAACCGTACCTTCAAAAAAGACGCACCTGCAGGCAGGCACGCCTATGATAGCCAGAATTCGTCAACTGCTTAAGGCCTGGGTCAAAAATGAAACGATCTGCTTTCTTCATCTCGGACGGCACCGGTATCACTGCCGAAACCCTGGGCCAGAGCCTGTTGGCACAATTTGAAAACATTACATTCAACAAGTTCACCAGGCCCTATATCGACAGCGTCGAGAAAGCGCGGGCGATGGTACAACAAATCAATAATGCCGCCGACAAGGACGATGTGCGCCCGATCATCTTCGACACGATCGTCAATCAGGACATCCGCGAGATTCTTGCGACGTCCAATGGCTTCATGATCGACATCTTTTCGACCTTCCTCGCCCCGCTGGAGCAGGAGCTTAGTTCACACTCCTCCTATTCGGTGGGCAAATCGCACTCCATCGGGCATAACTCCAACTACATGGAGCGCATCGAGGCAGTCAACTTCGCGCTGGACAACGACGACGGCGCGCGGACGCATTATTACGACAAGGCCGACATCATCCTGGTTGGCGTGTCGCGCTGCGGCAAGACCCCGACCTGTCTGTACATGGCCATGCAATTCGGTATCCGGGCCGCCAACTACCCGCTGACCGAAGATGACATGGAGCGTCTGCAACTGCCTGCGGCACTCAAGGAACACCGCAGCAAACTGTTCGGCCTGACCATCGACCCGGACCGCCTCACCGCAATCCGTCACGAGCGCAAGCCAAACAGCCGCTATTCCAGTTACGCGCAGTGTGAATTCGAAGTGCGCGAGGTAGAGAGCCTGTTCCGCCGCGAGAACATTCCCAACATCAACTCCACGCACTTTTCAGTGGAAGAGATCTCTGCCAAGGTGCTGGTCGAAAAAGGTGTGGAGCGCCGCTTCAAATAACCATTGAAAGTAGCCGCATCAGCGGATTTTTGCAGCTGACTGTTTCAGTCGTTTTACTGTGGCACTCGCACCCAGCCTTCCATCAGCACTCTGGCGCTGCGGCTCATGAGGGCTTTGGTGACTTTCCAGTCACCGCCCTCCTGAACAGCCTGCGCGCCGACCCGCAGTGTGCCGGAGGGATGACCGAAGCGCACCGCACTGCGCGCCTGTCCGCCAGCTGCCAGACTGACCAACGTGCCCGGAATGGCGGCAGCAGTGCCGATGGCGACGGCAGCGGTGCCCATCATCGCGTGATGCAGCTTGCCCATCGATACGGCACGCACCAGCAGATCGATATCCTTTGCCGCAACAGGTTTGCCACTCGATGACAGGTAATCGGCAGGCGCTGCTACAAAAGCCACCTTGGGTGTGTGCTGGCGCGTCGCGGCTTCAGCAATGCTACGAATCAGGCCCATGCGCACGGCACCGTGGGCGCGAATGGTTTCCAGACGGGCGAGCGCCTGCGGATCACCATTGATATCGCCCTGCAACTCGGTACCGCTGTAGCCGATATCGGCGGCGTTGACGAAAATTGTCGGGATACCCGCGTTGATCATGGTCGCTTTCAGGGTTCCTATACCGGGCACTTCAAGGTCGTCTACCAGGTTGCCGGTGGGAAACATCGAGCCACCTGCGCCCTCTTCGTCCGCTGCCGGATCAAGAAACTCCAGCGCCACCTCTGCGGCCGGAAAAGTCACGCCGTCCAGTTCGAAATCGCCGGTTTCCTGCACCTCGCCGTTGCTGACCGGCACATGGGCGATGATGGTCTTGCCAATATTGGCCTGCCAGATACGCACAATGACGACGCCGTTTTGCGGCACACGGCCAGCATCGAGCAGACCACTGGCGATAGCAAACGAGCCGACGGCCGCCGACAGGTTGCCGCAGTTGCCGCTCCAGTCGATGAAAGGCTTGTCGATGGACACCTGACCAAACAGGTAATCCACATCGTGGTCGACCTTGGTACTACGCGACACAATGACCGTTTTGCTGGTACTGGACGTCGCCCCGCCCATGCCGTCGATCTGCTTTTCATAGGGGTCCGGGCTGCCGATGACTCGCAGCAGCAACGCATCCCGCGCCGATCCCGGAATCTGTGCAGCTTCGGGCAGGTCCGTCAGCCTGAAAAACACACCCTTGCTGGTGCCACCACGCATGTAGGTGGCGGGGATGCGGATCTGGGGTGAATGAGCCATGAATTCGTTGTCCTGTTCAAAGAGCGCGCTGCGCGCTCAAAATCGGACGCAGAGCGTCCAGAACTGCATGCCCACGCGGAGCATGGGCACGATAGTGCTCTTGCGCACGCTTATCGTTCTTCACGCTCCAGCGTAGCTACGATGCAGTAGCCTCCAGAAAATCCTGAGCAAAACGCTGCAACACGCCGCCCGCCTCATAAATAGAAAGCTCTTCAGCAGTGTCCAGACGGCATGTCACCGGCACCTCGACGCGTTCGCCGTTACGGCGCTGAATCACCAGCGTCAAGGTCGCGCGCGGTGTGCGCTGACCGACCACGTCGAATGTTTCGCTGCCGTCGATGCCCAGAGTCAGGCGGCTGGTGCCCGGTTTGAACTCAAGTGGCAGCACGCCCATGCCCACCAGGTTGGTTCGATGGATACGTTCGAAGCCTTCTGCGGCAATGGCTTCGACGCCCGCCAGCCTGACGCCTTTGGCGGCCCAGTCACGGGAAGAACCCTGCCCGTAGTCGGCACCGGCAATGATGATCAACGGTTGCTTGCGGGCCATGTAGGTTTCAATGGCTTCCCACATGCGCGTAACCACGCCCTCGGGTTCGATCCGGGTCAGCGAGCCTTTCCTGACCTTGCCATCGACCACTGCCATCTCGTTGACCAGTTGCGGGTTGGCAAAGGTCGCGCGCTGGGCGGTCAGGTGGTCGCCCCGATGGGTCGCATAGGAGTTGAAGTCTTCTTCCGGCAGTCCCATTTTCGCCAGGTACTCGCCCGCCGCACTGTCGAGCATGATCGCGTTGGACGGCGACAGGTGATCGGTGGTGATGTTGTCCGGCAGCACGGCGAGAGCCCGCATGCCCTTGAGCGTACGTTCTCCGGCCAATGCGCCTTCCCAGTAGGGCGGGCGACGGATGTAGGTGCTCATAGGACGCCAGTCGTACAGCGGCTCGACCTTCGGCCCGCTGTGTTCTTCGATGGCAAACATCGGGATATAGACCTGACGGAACTGCTCGGGCTTGACCGACGCCTGCACGACCGCATCAATCTCTTCATCGCTCGGCCAGATGTCCTTGAGACGGATTTCCCGGCCCTCGGCGACGCCCAGCACATCGTTTTCTATATCGAAGCGGATGGTCCCGGCAATGGCATACGCCACCACCAGGGGCGGCGAGGCCAGAAAGGCCTGCTTGGCATAGGGGTGAATACGCCCGTCGAAATTACGGTTACCAGACAAGACCGCCGTGGCGTACAGGTCGCGGTTGATGATTTCCTGCTGGATCAACGGATCGAGCGCGCCGGACATGCCATTGCAGGTGGTGCAGGCAAAGGCCACGACGCCGAAACCCAGTTGCTCAAGCTCCGAGGTCAGCCCTGCTGCGTCCAGGTATAGCGCCACGGTTTTCGAGCCGGGTGCCAGCGATGATTTCACCCACGGCTTGCGCAGCAGCCCCAGGCGGTTGGCGTTGCGTGCCAGCAGACCGGCGGCAATGACGTTGCGCGGGTTGCTGGTGTTGGTGCAGCTGGTAATCGCCGCGATGATCACCGCGCCATCGGGCATCTGCCCCGGCACGTCTTCCCACTGCCCGGCAATACCTCTGGCTGCCAGATCCGCGGTGGCGACCCGCGCATGGGGGTTGGACGGCCCGGCCATGTTGCGCACCACGCTGGACAGGTCGAAGCTCAGCACGCGCTCGTACTCGACCTCCTTCAGGCTGTCCGACCACAAGCCGGTGTGCCGGGCATACAACTCGACGAGCTTGACCTGTTCGTCCTCACGCCCTGTCAGGCGCAGATAATCGATGGTTTGCGAATCAATGGAAAACATTGCCGCTGTCGCGCCGTATTCCGGTGCCATGTTGGAAATCGTCGCCCGGTCACCGAGGGTCAGGCTCGACGCACCCGCGCCATAGAACTCCAGATACGCGCCAACCACCTTCTGCTGACGCAGGTATTCGGTCAGAGCCAGCACCACATCGGTGGCGGTAATACCCGGCTGACGGCGTCCAGTCAGTTCGACACCGATGATGTCCGGCAGACGCATCCACGAGGCGCGCCCCAGCATGACGTTTTCGGCCTCGAGACCGCCAACGCCGATGGCAATCACGCCCAGCGCGTCGACATGTGGCGTGTGGCTGTCTGTCCCCACCAGCGTGTCGGGAAAGGCTACGCCGTCGAGCACCTGCACCACCGGCGACATTTTCTCCAGGTTGATCTGGTGCATGATGCCGTTGCCCGGCGGGATCACTTCGACGTTCTTGAACGCCTGTTTGGTCCAGTCAATGAAGTGAAAGCGGTCTTCGTTGCGACGGTCTTCGATGGCGCGGTTCTTTGCGAACGCCTGCGGGTCATTACCGTCGGATTCCACTGCCAGCGAATGGTCGACAATAAGCTGCACCGGCACCACCGGGTTTACCTGCGCAGGATCACCGCCCTGCGAGGCAATTGCATCGCGCAGGCCGGCAAGATCGACCAGTGCGGTCTGCCCCAGAATGTCGTGGCAGACCACCCGCGCAGGGAACCACGGAAAGTCCAGATCACGCTTGCGCTCGATGAGTTGGGTCAAAGAAGCACTCAAGGCCGCAGGATCACAGCGGCGCACCAGGTTCTCGGCCAGCACGCGCGAGGTATAGGGCAGCGTGGCATAAGCGCCGGGCTTGAGCGCCTCGACCGCTGCGCGCGCATCGAAATAGTCCAGTCGGGTGCCAGGAAGCGTTTTGCGGAATTCACTGTTCATTGCGGGACTCGATCACGGAATGTTCGGAATGCGGGTGGGAACTCGTCAGCGGTTCCCCTGCCCCCTTTTCAGCGCTGTTCGATGGGCACGAAGCTGCGCTGTTCGACACCGGTGTACTCGGCGCTCGGACGGATGATGCGATTGTTGGCGCGCTGTTCGAAAACGTGGGCGGCCCAGCCGGTCAGGCGCGAGCAGACGAAGATCGGTGTGAACAGCTTGGTCGGGATTCCCATGAAGTGGTACGCCGAGGCATGGTAGAAGTCGGCGTTGGGGAACAGTTTCTTCTGCTCCCACATGACCTTGTCGATGGCCTCGGAAACCGGGAACAGCACCGTATCGCCCACTTCGTCAGCGAGTTTCTTCGACCAGCCCTTGATCACCTCGTTGCGCGGGTCGGACTCCTTGTAGATCGCATGGCCAAAGCCCATGATCTTTTCCTTGCGTTCCAGCATGCCCAGCGTGCCTTTGGTGGCTTCCCCAGCCGAAGCGAAGCGCTGAATCATTTCCATCGCGGCCTCGTTGGCACCACCGTGCAGCGGGCCGCGCAATGTGCCGATGGCTGCCGTGACGCAGGAATACAGGTCCGAAAGCGTCGACGCGCAGACGCGGGCGGTGAAGGTCGAGGCATTGAATTCGTGCTCGGCGTACAGAATCAGCGAGACGTCCATGACCTTGCGGTGCAGTTCGCTGGGGGACTTGTCGAGCAGCAGGTGCAGAAAATGCCCGCCGATGGAGTCTTCTGCGGAGGTGCAGTCGATACGCTTGCCGTCATGACTGAAGCGATACCAGTAGCACATGATCGCCGGGAACGCTGCGAGCAGACGGTCGGTTGAGTCGCGCTGCTGATCGAAGCTGCGCTCCGGCTCCAGGGTGCCGAGCATGGAGGCACCCGTGCGCATGACATCCATCGGGTGAGTGTCGGCGGGTATGCGTTCCAGCACTTCCTTCAAGGCCTGCGGCAGATCGCGCAGGCCCTTGAGTTTGTCCATATAGGCAGACAATTCGGCTTTATCAGGCAGTTCGCCGTACAGCAGCAGATAGGCAACTTCTTCAAAGCGAGCTTCGGCGGCCAGATCGCGCACATCATAGCCGCGATAGGTCAGCCCGGCACCGGCCATGCCCACCGTGGACAACGCCGTCTGCCCGGCCACCTGCCCGCGCAGTCCGGCACCACTCAATACTTTTGCTTCAGCCATGGTTCTCTCCAATTTTGTTTTTTTGATGTTGGACTGACTCTGGCTATCGTGCCAACGCCGGAGTGCTCATCGTTGTACACAAATCCGCTTTTGATTCTGGCCGAAGGCTGTGGGAGCGAACTTGTTCGCAAAAGGGCAGGTATGATCGCCAAAAATGCATAGCCTGAAACACCGTATTCGCGAACAAGTTCGCTCCCACGCCCTTCGGGCAGAAGCCTGAAGCCCTGATTAAGGGCTCCCCAATACTTTTTTATAGCGCTGAGCGCTGAAGCGTGGGAGCGATAGTCAGATGTGCTTTTACCCTTTCTTCTGCGCAAACAGCGCGTCCAGTTTTTGCTCGAATGTGTGATAGTCGATGGCGTCGTACAACTCCATGCGCGTCTGCATACTGTGGACCACGTTCTTCTGGCTGCCATCGCGACGGATTGCGTCATAAACATTTTCCGCAGCCTTGTTCATGGCACGAAAGGCAGAAAGCGGGTAAAGGACCAGCGACACATCGGCCGCACGCAACTCATCGACGGTAAACAAGGGCGTAGCGCCAAATTCAGTGATATTGGCCAGGATCGGCACGCCTGCACGGTTGGCAAATTGCTTGTACATCGCCAGCTCGGTGATTGCCTCAGGAAACACCATATCCGCGCCCGCTTCGATACAGGCCGCAGCACGCTCAAGTGCCGACTCCAGCCCCTCGACCGCCAGTGCATCGGTGCGCGCCATGATCACGAAACTGTCGTCAGTGCGTGCATCTACAGCGGCTTTGATCCGGTCGACCATTTCCTGCTGCGAAACAATTTCCTTGTTCGGGCGATGCCCACAGCGCTTGGCACCCACCTGATCCTCAATGTGAATCGCAGCAGCCCCGGCCTTGATCATCGAGCGCACGGTTCGCGCTACATTGAAAGCCGAGGAACCGAAACCGGTGTCGACATCCACCAGCAGCGGCAGGTCGCAGACATCGGTGATGCGGCGCACATCAATCAACACGTCTTCAAGACCGGTAATGCCCAGGTCCGGAATACCCAGTGAACCTGCTGCAACGCCGCCGCCAGAAAGGTAGATAGCCTTGAACCCGGCACGTTTTGCGAGCAGCGCGTGATTGGCATTGATTGCGCCGACCACTTGCAACGGCTGTTCACTGGCGACCGCATCGCGGAAACGCTGGCCGGGAGTATTGTTGTTGTGACTCATTGTTCACCTCGGTCGGGAGCCGCCTGGAAGTGGCGCTCGATGTTGCGTCTGGATGCACCGATATGGCGGCGCATCAACAATTCAGCCAGCTCACCGTCGCGATCAGCGATGGCATCAAGAATGCGGTGGTGTTCGGCAAAGGCCTGACGAGGCCGGTTGGGCGTTGTGGAATACTGGATGCGGTACATGCGCACCAGTTGGTACAGCTCGCCACACAGCATCTGGCTGAGGGTACGATTGCCGCTGCCCTGGATGATCCGGTAATGAAAATCGAAATCACCCTCCTGCTGGTAATAGCCGATGCCCGCCTGAAACGCAGCATCGCGCTCATGGGTGTCAAGGACGCCGCGCAATTCATCGATCTCGGCCTGGGTCATGCGCTCGGCGGCGAGGCGGCAGGCCATGCCTTCCAGAGACTCACGGATCTCATAAAGCTCGATCAGCTCGGCATGGCTGAGCGCGACTACCCGGGCGCCGACGTGCGGCACGCGCACCACCAGTCGCTGCCCTTCGAGCCGGTGAATGGCTTCACGTAACGGCCCGCGACTGATGCCGTAGGTGCGCGCCAGCTCCGGTTCGGAGATCTTGCTACCGGGGGCGATCTCGCCTTTCACAATAGCGGATTGAATGCGTCGGAAAACGTTCTCGGAGAGGGTTTCCGACTCATCAACGATTGCTACTGCCTTCTCGACCGCACCCAGCATTGTCGACACCTTTAGCCTGTTAAGACGCAAATCTAGCCATAAACCGCAAATCAGTCAAAGCAAAACAAAGGATTGTCGACAATATATCGAAAGGACGTCAAAGGCTCCTGCGAGAGAACCTGAACAGACATACAGGTTGATCACTGGCAGCGCCGAGGCTTCATGCTAGAATGCGCCGCGTCCGCACAGCACGCTCCGCACCGGAGCGGCGACTGCGAACTGCCTGCCCTATCACCCTCAGGTCAACTCCATTTGCGCCCTGACCCTGAAGTTGTTCGCTCATCGCGCCAGGATTTATGAGACTGACTAGCCTGCCCACACTGCTCTACCTGCTGTTCTTTTCCGGCCTGCTGCTGCCCAGCGTCAGCCTGGCCGCCAACAAGACAGTCTATGGCCTCAACGAATACGCCAGCCTCATTGAAATCGACGTCGAGATTGCCGCCAAACTGGATACGGGGGCCAAGACCGCTTCACTGAGCGCCCGCGATATCAAGCATTTCAAACGCAATGGCGAAAGCTGGGTGCGCTTCTATATAGCCAGCGACAGCAAGCATATACACCCCATAGAACGACCTCTGGCCCGGGTCAGCAAGATCAAGCGCCGCGCCGACGACGTTGACCCGAATGAAGAAAACAAATACTCGTCACGTCCGGTGATCAACCTCGATATCTGTATGGGTGAAGCTTTACGCACCATCGAAGTGAACTTGACTGACCGAAGTGCTTTCCAATATCCGCTTTTGATCGGCTCCGAAGCGTTGAAACGCTTCGATGCGCTGGTCGATCCAAGTCTTAAATATGCGGCAGGGAAGCCCGGCTGCGCTTCCGTCGCTCAAAACGCAGAGTAAACCCATGCGCTCTCTTACACTCCATCTGAAGATCCTGATCACTGCCCTTGTGACTTTGGGCATCGCGATCACGGCCTATCAGATACTGGCGCTCGGCATACCCGTCACCGAAGACGAAACCGATGACCTGTGGAATATCGACGCCAAAGTCGAATTCATCGCCAATCCAAAGGATTCGGTGAAGGTCCAGATGTTCGTGCCGCCACTGGCCCACGACTACATCAGCCTCAATGAAAGCTTCATCTCGAACAATTACGGCGTCAGCGTCAACCGCGCTGACGGCAACCGTAAGGTCACCTGGTCCGCCCGTCGCGCCACCGGCAACCAGACGCTTTACTACCGCCTGGTACTGACCAAGCGCTACAGCGGTGAGAAACCCAAGGTCAAAGGGCCGATCTTTCGCGACAGCATGACCGTCGAAGGCCCCGAAAAAATTGCAGCCGAGGCACTGCTGGCCCCCATTCGCCAGCACTCTGCGGACGTGGAAACCTTCATCACCGAGGCCATCAAACGCGTCAACAAGCTGAATGACGATAACGTCAAGCTGCTGCTGGCCGGTGATAACTCGGCCTCCAACAAAGCCCGGGTCACCGAGCTGCTGCTGTCGATCGCCCACGTACCACTGGAAAAGGCCCACACCATTCGCCTGGATGCCGAGCAGCAGACGCCGGAACTCTGGTTACGCAGCTTCAATGGCAAGGAATGGCTGTACTTCAACCCGGATACCGGTGAAGCCGGTCTGCCGGATGATCGCCTGTTGTGGTGGACCGGTGAAGACGCCCTGGTCAATGTCGAAGGGGGCAAGAAAGTGCAAGTCACGTTCAGCCTCAATAACAGTGAAATGAACGCCATGCGTCTCGCCAAACTGACCGACGCCAGCACAGACTCCGACTTCCTTGCCTATTCTCTCTACGGGCTGCCACTGCAAACCCAGCAGACCTTCATGGTCATGGTCATGATCCCGATTGGCGTACTGGTCATCCTGATCCTGCGCAACCTGATCGGCCTGCAGACACTGGGCACTTTCACGCCCGTGCTGATTGCCCTGGCGTTCCGCGAAACCCAACTGGGTTTCGGCATTATTCTGTTTACGGTGATCACCGCTCTGGGCTTGTCATTGCGCTCGTACCTGGAGCACCTGAAGTTGCAAATGCTGCCGCGCCTGTCGGTTGTACTGACTTTCGTTGTGGTGCTGATTGCAGCCATCAGCCTGTTCAGCCACAAGCTGGGGCTCGAACGCGGGCTTTCGGTGGCGCTGTTCCCGATGGTGATCCTGACCATGACCATCGAACGCCTGTCGATTACCTGGGAAGAACGCGGCGGCAGCCACGCCATGAAAGTCGCGATCGGCACGCTGTTCGCGGCATCGTTGGCACACCTGATCATGAGCGAGCCGGAACTGACCTATTTCGTTTTCACCTTCCCGGCAGTGCTGTTGATACTGGTCGGCTTCATGCTGGCGATGGGTAGATACCGTGGCTATCGCCTGACCGAACTGATGCGCTTCAAGGCTTTTCTGAAAGAGGAAAAGACTAAATGATCGGCTGGTGGAAGACCTGGAAGGCGCTTGAGGCCCGCGGCATCATGGGCATCAATCGGCGTAACGCCGACTATGTGCTCAAGTACAACAAGCGCAGCCTTTATCCGGTCGTCGATGACAAGATCATCACCAAGGAGCGGGCCATCGCGGCAGGCATTCACGTGCCGGAAATGTACGGAGTGATTTCCACGGAAAAGGAAATCGACCGGCTTGACGATATCATCGGCGCGCACAGCGACTTCGTGATCAAGCCCGCCCAGGGCGCAGGCGGCGACGGCATTCTGGTCATCGCCGACCGTTTCGAAGAGCGTTTTCGCACCGTCTCGGGACGCATCATCAGCCACGCGGAAATCGAGCATCAGGTGTCCAGCATCCTCACGGGCCTTTATTCGCTGGGCGGCCACCGTGACCGGGCGCTGATCGAATACCGGGTTGTTCCGGACCCGATCTTCAAAAGCATCAGTTATGAGGGGGTGCCGGACATCCGCGTCATCGTGCTGATGGGCTATCCGGTGATGGCGATGCTGCGCCTCCCGACCCGTCAGTCAGGTGGCAAGGCCAACCTGCATCAGGGCGCGATTGGCGTCGGTGTGGACCTGGCCACCGGCGTCACCCTGCAAGGCACCTGGCTGAACAACATCATCAGCAAGCACCCGGACACCACCCATTCGGTAGACGGCGTGCAACTGCCCAACTGGGACGGTTTCATGAAGCTTGCCGCCGAGTGTTACGAGCTGTGTGGTCTGGGCTACATCGGTGTCGATATGGTGCTGGACCAGGACAAGGGCCCGCTGATTCTGGAACTCAATGCCCGTCCCGGCCTGAACATTCAGATCGCCAATGACAGTGGCCTGACCCATCGCACTCAGGCCGTCGAGGCGCGTCTGGAACAACTGGCTCTCGAAGGACGCCAGGAATCTGCGCAGGAGCGGGTCAGCTTTGTCCAGGAACTGTTCGGCCACGTGCCCGGCATCTGAACGGACATACCG
Source organism: Pseudomonas meliae (assembly GCF_001400515.1). Classification (NCBI taxonomy): domain Bacteria; kingdom Pseudomonadati; phylum Pseudomonadota; class Gammaproteobacteria; order Pseudomonadales; family Pseudomonadaceae; genus Pseudomonas; species Pseudomonas meliae. The sequence goes on from NZ_LJQT01000310.1 coordinate 40,564, forward strand.
CTAGGACTGCCGCATCGGCAAGGCTACAATCGACAGCCGCGTTTCCAAGACCGATATTCGACGATGCCGATCTGTTCGATACACCCCCTGCCCTACAGCGCCGACCCGATCGCGTTCTTTGCGCGAATCCGCGAAGCGCCGGGCGCGGTGCTGCTCGACAGTGGCAGGCCCGCCGCCGAGCGCGGCCGATATGACCTGCTCAGTGCATGGCCGCTGCAGGAACTGACCGTTGCCGATGACGAGAATGGGGCCGCCTATCTCCAGCGGTTGCGCGACAGTCTCAAGGCGCTCGGCACTGCGCAATTGCCTGAAGGGTGCAAACTGCCCTTCGCTGGCGGCCTGATCGGTTATCTGGGTTACGAGTTCGGTCGACGCCTGGAACCGCTACCGGATCAGGCCGTCGACGACCTGCAACTGCCCGAAGCGCGCCTGGGGCTCTACGCCTGGGCGCTGATCAGTGATCATCAGGAGCAGACCAGTCAGCTGATTTTTCACCCGTCCCTGCACGCAAGCGAGCGCAAACGGCTGATTGATCTGTTCTCTGTCTATATCCCTGAGCCGCACACGGAGTTCCGCCTCAGCCAGCCGTTTCAGGCCAGCATCAGCGCGGATCACTATCGACAGGCTTTCGAACGTATTCAGGCCTACATCCAGGCGGGTGACTGTTATCAGGTCAACTTCGCGCAACGCTTTCAGGCGCAGTGTACGGGCGACCCGTGGGCCGCTTATTGTGCACTGCGAGCGGCTTGCCCGACGCCGTTCGCCGGTTACCTGAGCCTGCCGGGGCACGATGCAATCCTGAGCCTATCTCCGGAACGCTTCGTGCGGGTCAGCGCCAGACAGGTCGAAACCCGCCCCATCAAAGGCACGCGGCCGCGCAGCCCGGACGCCACAGAGGATGCCGCGTTCGCCAACGAGCTGTTGGCCAGCGAGAAAGACCGCGCTGAAAACCTGATGATTGTCGACCTGCTGCGCAATGACCTGGGCCGCAGCTGTAAAATCGGTTCGGTAAAGGTCCCTGAGCTGTTCAGCCTGGAAAGCTACCCCAATGTGCATCATCTGGTGAGCAGCGTGACCGGGGAGCTGGCCGCTGGCAACGATGCACTGGACCTGATTGCGGGCAGCTTCCCTGGCGGCTCCATAACCGGCGCGCCGAAGATCCGCGCCATGCAGATCATTGACGAACTGGAACCGACCCGACGCAGCCTGTATTGCGGCTCGTTGATGTACCTGGACGTACGCGGCGAAATGGACAGTTCAATCGCCATCCGCAGCCTGCTGGTCAAGGATGGACGCATTTCCTGTTGGGGCGGCGGCGGCATTGTGGCGGACTCGAGCTGCGAGGCTGAATATCAGGAAACCTTCACCAAGGTCCGCGTGCTGCTGAAAACGCTTGAGGCGCTCTGAGATCCTGCGCGATACGCCTACCTCGCTCCGACTATCGTGCCAATGCTCCGCGTTGGCATGCCTTTCTGGACGCTCCGCGTCCGATCTTGCGCAGGAACCAGAAGTGTAAGCCCTGCGTCTAGAGCGCCAGATCCCGATTCGACGCCTTGATGAACTCTTTTTTCAACTCATCAAAGGTATGCACCGCCGGAAACTGCGGAAACTCGCGGATCACGTTGTCGGGGGCATGGAACAGGATACCGGCGTCAGCCTCGCCCAGCATGGTGGTGTCGTTGTAGGAGTCGCCCGCCGCAATGATCCGGTAGTACAGGCTTTTGAACGCCAGTACCGACTGACGCTTGGGGTCTTTCTGACGCAACTGGTAACTGACCACCCGGCCGGTTTCATCGGTGATCAGGCGATGACATAGCAGGGTCGGAAACCCCAATTGGCGCATCAGCGGCTGCGAGAACTCGTAAAAGGTGTCGGACAGAATCACTACTTGAAAACGCTCGCGCAACCAGTTGACGAACTCCACTGCACCTTCCAGCGGCTTGAGGGTGGCGATCACTTCCTGAATGTCCGACAGTTTCAGACCGTGCTCATCGAGAATACGCAGGCGCTGATTCATCAGGACGTCGTAGTCGGGAATCTCCCGAGTGGTTGCGCGCAGTGATTCGATACCGGTTTTTTCGGCAAAGGCGATCCATATTTCCGGGACAAGCACACCTTCCAGGTCCAGACAGGCAATTTCCACAGCGCACTCCTCAAGGCTTTGACTATCAACGCAGGCAGCACTCTAGCCTCTGGTAACGGCCACTGAACAGCGGATTTTGTTACCATTGCTGCCATCACGAGCGCTTAAGCGCCACTCTTGCATTTTAGGAAGCCGCCTGATGAGCCAACCTTTCGACGTCGCTGAACTGGCGACGACCTATGCGAACAAGTCTGCCCAAGACATTCTGAAACTGGCCTTCGAACACTTCGGTGATGAACTATGGATCTCCTTCAGCGGCGCCGAAGACGTCGTGCTGGTAGACATGGCCTGGAAACTGAACAAAAACGTCAAGGTCTTCAGTCTCGACACCGGGCGCCTGCACCCGGAAACCTATCGCTTCATTGAACAGGTCCGTGACCACTACAAGATCGAGATCGAAATCATCTCGCCGGACCAGAGCAAGCTCGACCCCTTCGTCAAGGAAAAAGGCCTGTTCAGCTTTTACCGGGATGGTCATGGTGAATGCTGCGGCGTCCGCAAGATCGAGCCGCTGCGCCGCAAACTGTCTGGCGTCACAGCCTGGGCCACCGGCCAGCGCCGCGACCAGAGCCCTGGCACACGCAGCGCCGTTGCCGCACTGGAAATCGACAGCGCGTTCTCGACCGCCGAGCGCACCCTGTACAAATTCAACCCGTTGGCGCAGATGAGCAGCGAAGAAATCTGGGGCTACATCCGGATGCTGGAACTGCCCTACAACAGCCTGCACGAGCGTGGTTTCATCAGCATCGGCTGCGAACCCTGCACCCGCCCGGTATTGCCGAACCAGCACGAACGCGAAGGTCGCTGGTGGTGGGAAGAAGCCACGCAGAAGGAATGCGGGCTGCATGCAGGCAACCTGATAGCGCGCAACTGACGTTGCGAGCGGCAAGCCTCAAGCTGCGAGCCTCAAGTCAGAACGCGTAAGGCTCTGGCTCCGGCTTGTAGCCAAAAGCTTGCCGCTGCTACTAGTGCACCGGCAGTTCGACGTTGGCAAACAGCTCTTCCATTTCCTGTTTGTTGTGGCACTGAATCGCCTTGGCCATGACTTCGCGGGTCAGGTGCGGGGCGAACTTTTCGATGAAATCGCACATAAAGCCACGCAGGAAGGTGCCACGACGGAAAGCGATCTTGGTCACGCTGGACTCGAACAGGTCGCTGGCGTCCAGTACCACCAGATCGCTGTCGACTTCTTCGTCGACCGCCATCCTTGCAACAATGCCCACGCCCAGATTCAGTCTGACGTAGGTCTTGATCACGTCAGCATCCGCAGCCGTAAACACGACCTTGGGCACCAGTCCCCGATGACTGAACGCTTCATCGAGCTTGGAGCGGCCGGTAAAACCGAATACGTAAGTCACAATCGGGTACTCGGCCAGCAGCTCCAGGGTGAGCTTGGGCACCTTGGTCAACGGGTGGCCCTGTGGCACAACGACGCAACGGTTCCAGCGGTAGCACGGCATCATTACCAGATCGCTGAACTGCTCAAGCGCTTCGGTGGCAATAGCGAAATCGACCGTCCCGTCAGCGGCCATTTCGGCGATCTGCATTGGCGAGCCCTGATGCATGTGCAGGGCCACGTCAGGGTACTGCTTGATAAAATTACTGATAACCGACGGCAACGCATAACGCGCTTGGGTGTGAGTGGTTGCGATCGACAGTGTGCCCTTCTTCTCGTTGGAGAACTCCTGAGCAATCTGCTTGATGCTTTCGACCTTGCGCAGAATCTCGCCTGCGGTGGTGATGATCCGCTCGCCTGCGGGTGTCACGCGCGTCAGGTGCTTGCCGCTACGGGCGAAAACCTCGACGCCCAGCTCGTCTTCAAGCAGACGAATCTGCTTGCTGATGCCTGGCTGGGAGGTATAAAGGCTCTGGGCCGTCGCAGAAACGTTGAGGTCGTGGTGCGCCACTTCCCAAATGTAGCGCAGTTGTTGGAGCTTCATATGTATCCCTCAAAGCAGATAAACCCTATGGGTATCAGCGACGGTATATAACTGGATTAATGGTGAGGCGAATAATTCTAGAACTTTTTATCACCTTTGTAAGGTGATCGCACGCTCGATTTCACTAAAACCACCAATTGAACCTTCCTTTCCCTACCCTCACTCCTTTTTCAACATCATCGGAACCATGTAGACCGGCACATCGGAAAATTGCAGGACCCTGGCAGCCGTTCGGCCTATCGATGTGCCCTCTTCTATCCTGCGGCTGTGACTGCCCACCACCAGCAAATCCACCTCCAGCTTGTGCGCCTGCTCGATAATCACACTGGCAGGTTCTCCCTGAACGACACGTATCGTACGGATCAGGGAGAGGTCCGCGTGGCCGTCCCCCAGCTCCTCACGAAACCCGTCGAGCACTCGCTGCTCTATGGCGTCCAGAAACGTATTGACCCCCTTGCCACGAAGTTCTTTCAACGCCTCCTCGCCGAGATGACTCTGCAGTACCGACTCGGCGAACAGGCCCATCGGCTCAACGACATGGATTACATACAGCCCTGCGTTGAACGTTCGAGCCAGCGCCAGCGCGTGCTGCGTTACATAAGGCGCGTACAAACCAAGGTCTGTGGCATACAGCATCGAACGAACCATACAACCTCCCGAACAACCAGAATGGCGGAGATTGACTCAGCGTAGCAGCGCATCATCGGCTGCGACGACAGACTTCTCAGCTGCCGTCGGCAAGCGGCGTTAATTCATTGCTGATGCCATGCGGAACATGTCCGGTTGCCACCACTTCACGCGCCTTTTCGCAGTGACCGGGCTGATCGTCGAAAAACACATCGGCGGCAAATGCCTCAAGAAAAGCCGACTTCTGCAAGCCGCCGAGAAACAACGACTCGTCGAGACGAATGTCCCATTCGCGCAAGGTGCGGATCACCCGTTCATGTGCGGGTGCAGAGCGGGCCGTGACCAGCGCGGTACGAATCGGGCAGCTCGCGTCGGGAAACTCGCGCTGCAATTGGTAGAGCGCGGCGAGAAACGGCTTGAAGGGGCCGCCACGCAAAGGCTCGCGCGCCGACTCACGCTCGCTGGCCTGAAAGGCAGCCAGGCCGCCGCTCTGGTAAACCCGCTCCGATTCGTCGGAAAACAACACGGCGTCACCGTCGAACGCGATACGCAGCTCGGCGCTGGCTGCACGTCGCGCACCGCCTGAAAGGATGGTCGCCGCAGCAAAACCGGCATCCAGTGCGTTGCGCACATCCTCGGCGTGGGTCGACAAAAACAGATGGCAGCCAAACGCCGCCAGATAAGGATAAGGACTGCGTCCGCCTGCAAAGGCAGCACGACTGATGTCCAGGCCGTAATGCTGGATCGAGTTGAAGACCCGCAAGCCGGTATCGGCGCTGTTGCGCGACACCAGCACCACTTCCACGCGCGCCTTGTCCAGGCTGGCATTGAGGCTCAGAAGTTTTTCAACCAACGGGAAAGCGTCGCCCTGTTCAAGAATCTCATCCTCGTGCTCAATCTGATACTTGCGGTAGGCCTCCACGCCGTCGGCCATATACACCTCGTGGCTGTCGCGAAGATCGAACAGCGCCCGCGATGAAATCGCCAGGACCAGCTTATGGCCATCAGCCTCTTTCATGAATCATTCCTCGTTTGCCGAGCGGTTGGCACGGTCAATAAATGCCAGTGCCTGATAAAGCGCCCGCACGCGGGGCATGTCAAACCCTGCGGCAAGCGCGGCTGCGAGGGGCCGGGCGTAAATGGCTTCAAGCTCCAGTGGCCGCTTCTCGACCAGGTCGTGATACATGCTGGGCCTGTAGTCCGGCATGCTCTGGGTCACGGTAAACAGATGCTGCGCGAACCCCGGCGGCAAGGCATGACCACAGGCCTGGGCACCCTGCACCACTTCATCCATCAGCGCCTGGATCAATGCCTGACTGTCAGGGTCGGTCATCAATTGGCTGGTACTGGTATGCAACAAAGCCGACAGACCGTTGTAGGGCACATTCCAGACCAGCTTCTGCCAGCGGGCCTGCTGCAGATTAGCCATGACAGGGGCGTCGATGCCGGCCGTCTTGAACAGCTCCGAGCAGGCTTCGACGACCGCCATGCGGCTCGCTTCGTCGCCTGCCGGGCCGCTGTGATAGCCGATACTGACCGCGCCGAAGGCTTCATGAGCGACGACGCCGGGCGCAACCCGGTTGACGCAGACGAAACATAGCCCGCCCAATATATGCAGGCTGTCGGGCAGCACGCTGCGCAACTGATCTTCGACGGCCAGACCGTTCTGCAACAGCAACACTTTGGCGTCGGGCGCAGCAGCCTGGCTGATGATCGGACCCAGCGCGGCGTTGCCGGTGCTCTTGGTGCCAACCAGCAACCAGTCGCAAGGCGGCATGTCAGCCGCCGAGCGATAGGCTTGAACGGGCTTGAGATGCAAGTCGCCATGCACGGCACTATTGACCTGCAACCCCTCGCGCGCCACGGCCTCAAACTCGCTGCGCAGCAGAAAGTGCACGTCGTATCCGGCACGCGCAAGCATCAGCCCGTAAAAGCCGCCGATGGCACCGGTACCTATAACGCCGACACGCGGACGACGGGAATCAACACTCATGACCTCTCCCTTGGCTGTCAGGTTATTTCTGGCCATACACTATCCGTCGCAGCGGATTGTCTTGCAATACAGCAGCGCGGCCCGGCGGGCAGTTACCCGTAACCTGCCCGATACCTCGTTTACTTATTGTCGAACAGCGCGATAACGCGCTAAGGTTCGGCTCCCCGCTGCGCTCAAACCTGCTGGGCACCGCCGCACGGGGTACCGTTGGCGGCCAGTACCCGCGACCTGATGAGTAACACGATGGCTGATTTACCGATTGACGACCTTAACGTTGCCTCCAACGAGACTCTGATCACCCCGGATCAGCTCAAGCGCGACATCCCTCTGACCGACGCCGCCCTGCACACCGTCAGCCAGGGCCGCGAGGTGATTCGCAACATCCTCGATGGCAATGATCACCGCCTGTTCATCGTGATCGGCCCCTGCTCGATCCACGACCTGAAGGCAGCCAAGGAATACGCCGAGCGCCTCAAGGCATTGGCGGCAGAAGTGTCCGACACGCTGTATCTGGTCATGCGCGTCTATTTCGAGAAGCCACGTACTACCGTGGGCTGGAAAGGCCTGATCAACGACCCATACCTGGATGACTCGTTCAAGATCCAGGATGGCCTGCACATCGGTCGCCAGTTGCTGCTGGACCTGGCTGAAATGGGCTTGCCAACCGCCACCGAAGCACTGGACCCGATCTCCCCGCAGTATCTGCAGGACCTGATCAGCTGGTCGGCCATTGGCGCGCGCACCACCGAATCCCAGACTCACCGCGAAATGGCTTCCGGCCTGTCGTCGGCAGTCGGTTTCAAGAACGGCACCGACGGCGGTCTGACCGTTGCCATCAACGCCTTGCAATCGGTCTCGAGCCCGCACCGCTTCCTCGGTATCAATCAGGAAGGTGGCGTATCGATCGTGACCACCAAGGGCAATGCCTACGGCCATGTCGTACTGCGCGGCGGCAATGGCAAGCCCAACTATGATTCGGTCAGCGTCGCGCTGTGCGAACAGGCCCTTAACAAGTCCGGCATTCGCCCGAACATCATGGTCGACTGCAGCCACGCCAACTCCAACAAGGACCCGGCCCTGCAGCCGCTGGTGATGGAAAACGTCGCCAACCAGATTCTGGAAGGCAACGAATCGATCATCGGCCTGATGGTCGAGAGTCACTTGAACTGGGGCTGTCAGGCGATTCCGAAGGACCTGTCGGAATTGCAGTACGGCGTATCCATTACCGATGCCTGCATCGATTGGGAAAGCACTGAAAAAACCCTGCGCAGCATGCACGCGAAACTCAAGACTGTACTGCCCGCTCGCAAGCGCAAGTAACTGCCTGACCGATTAACCTGCAATAACGAAAACGCCGAGCAANCATATGCTCGGCGTTTTTCATGCTGACGGTCAGTAAACTCGATGTATCAGAGCTTGGCCGCCTGGGACTGCAGGTCATGCAGTTCCATGTATCGCTCGACGTAAGAGCAGGACGGTATGACGGAGTAGCCCATGCTGCCTGCATAGTCCAGGGCCTCCTTGGTCAGGGCGGCGGCTATACCGCGTCCACGCAAGGCATCGGGCACAAAGGTCCGGTAGAAATCCAGCGTCTGCTTGCCGAGATCCATGTACGTCAGGTAGGCACGGTGGCCGTCGATAATGATTTCGAAATGGTGGCCGACTTCGTCATGGTGGATGGACAACGCCTCGCTCATCGCTACTCCTCGCGGGTCTTGGAATTTGACCCCTACCTTACCGGTCTTTTTCAGGCGAAGGAACATCTACGCCGCCCAGTGTCTGTTTTCGACACCGGATAAGAACATTGCCGATCTCGACGTACATCACATTCAGATAGTAGGCACCATTGCCGGATATCCTCAAGCGCAGTCGGATTAAAAACGCCTGGAAATGCCCATGCACCGACCGACAGTCAGACATCCAAGGTTTTTGCAGATGTTCAAGCGAGTCCTGAGGAACCGCCGATACGGGCGGGGGGTCCAGTGAAAGTGGATAGTTTTTGTACAGAACGCTTGAGAAGTAACGCGGAACACTTTCAAAGCAGGGAATTTTAGCAGCTTCTTGCGCTGGGTCCGTTTACTTACTACAAACAATGGGTACTATGTACGCCGGTCGTTTTCTCATTTTCGAGAGATGACTAATTTGAACAAAATTCCTTGAAGGTGAACACGATGAACAACGTTCTGAAATTCTCTGCTCTGGCTCTGGCCGCAGTTCTGGCTACCGGTTGCAGCAGCGTATCCAAAGAAACCGAAGCTCGTCTGACAGCTACCGAAGACGCAGCAGCTCGTTCGCAAGCACGTGCCGACGAAGCCTACCGCAAGGCTGACGAAGCTCTGGCTGCTGCTCAAAAAGCTCAGCAAACTGCTGACGAAGCCAACGAGCGCGCTCTGCGCATGCTGGACAAAGCTAGCCGCAAGTAATAATCCCCCGGGATTATTGAAAGCCGATCCGGCAACAGGTCGGCTTTTTTATGCCTGTTATCTGGCTGGGTGATTGCTTGTAGATTGGCACAATAGTGAGGTTCGACTCAGGCTACCTTTGTTATCCCAGACACCTCTCGTTCCTCACG
>NZ_LJQT01000472.1:0-191 GCF_001400515.1 Pseudomonas meliae
GGGTCGTTAGCTCAGTTGGTAGAGCAGTTGGCTTTTAACCAATTGGTCGTAGGTTCGAATCCCACACGACCCACCATTTTTGGTTCCAAGGTTCACCTTGGAGCCGAATCTTAAAGATTTGATGCCACTCGTATCAGGTCGCAGGCAGCTGGTTGAGGTGCCTTGATTTACCGGGGTATAGCGCAGTCCGG
>NZ_LJQT01000472.1:215-9490 GCF_001400515.1 Pseudomonas meliae
AATCCCCTTACCCCGACCAATTACTGTTGTTACAGAGCTCGATCTTTAGATTTTTAGGTATTCGGTCATTGCAAAAAAGCGGACAAGCGTCTTGGTGCGTTTAACCAGGCAAGCAGCCGTCTGGAGCGAAAGATAGCGCCAGCATCCGGTGATGTCAAATTAGAGCGCCCCGTTCCAAGCTAAAGCTTGTGGTCGGGGCTTTTTTTTGGAAAAAATTGCTGTGCTGTGCTGTGCTGGCGTAAGCCCTCCTGAAGCAGTCATTAGGCCTCATAACTAAATAATCTGCAGTGCGAAGCATCTGCTGATAATGGCAGATTGAGCATTTTTACAACTGTCTCTATGGCAGCTGGATCACCATGACCTGCCTATCCTTCCGCTCATTTCCAGCATTTCAGGGCGTAGATGCCGAGCATCCTGGCTTGGTACAGGTCTGTCCTCGATCACTGGTTCAGTACCAGTTCCTCCGCCGGCAATGTTGTGTTGTACCCACTTGGTGAGTTCGCCCAAGCTTCTCAACAGATCTTCCGGGCTGGAGCAGCCTAACGGTAGTTGCCTAACAGCAGGGTCGCCTTCATTCAAGGGGGACGGTATGTACTCGTGACTTCCTGACGTGATATCTGGTGCAGCCTGTATTGTCGTACCCGAGTGCGAATTCAAAGGGGCACTTTGTTTTTTGCGCTTTAACTGCACAGTCTGGGCGGGCGTTTTGCCCAAGACGTGCCCCGATGCTCTGTCGGCAAATGCTGTCCTTTCGTGTATTGACGAGCCCGAAGTCAAGTCCCTCACTGGAGCAGCTACAGAGTAATGTTTTTCAGCTCGCTGCGCCGCATCTGCTTTTGCCAAGTAGCTGATCTTGGCCGGTCGCTTGCCTCGCTCATTCATCACCGCTCGCATCATCTCGTAGTCAGGCTCTATGTAATCCATCGTCGTTGCGATATTTGAGTGGTTCAGTTTCTTGGTCAAATAGATATTGCGCTCTGGCAGCGTCATCAGCTCGCTGGCGATCGTGTGACGAAACCGGTGAGGAGTCATGCGTACCCCGGTCATCGCGGTGAGCTTTTTGTACATGGCCTCCACCTGATGAGAGTTCATCTCCTGACGACGGTAGTGACCAGAAAATCTGTTTACGTTGAACAGTTGGTCTTCGGGCTGAAAACCTACTGCTTTAGCAGCATTCATGATGGTTTCCAACTGTGCCATGAGCCCATCCGGGATCGGAATCATGAACTCACGGTGAGTTTTCTCTGTTTCACCTCTGACTCTGATCAGACGGTCGCCCAGGTACACATCCGCATATCGCAGGCACAGCAGCGCGTTGAGCCTGAGCCCCGTGTAGTAGAAGGTTTCGAACACGGTGAGCCAGAACCAGGCTGGAGTAATTTCTGTCCGTTTTCCAGTGGCGCGCTCTTCTGCTGCCAAAACCTTGAGCCAGTTACGAGCGCGGACGCTAGCGTCGTTCGCAACTGTCTTTTTTGGGCGTTTGGGTGGCAACACACCCGTGTTTTTAAGTGGGTTAGCAACCATGTCTACCAGACCGTGTTCGATCGCGTAGCCGTAGATGGTGCGCAAATGACTGGAGTACGTGTTCCAGCTGCGTTTTGAGATTCTCTCCAGTTCGGCTCTGCGCCAGTCGAGCATGTCCCGGTGCGTCGTCTCGCTTGCCAGACGGTCGCCGAAGAATCTGACATAGGATTTGGTGGCAGCCCAGTAGATCTTGACGGTGTCGGGTCTCAGGTCATGAGTGAGGATGTATTCCTGGGTCAGCTCAGGCAGTGTCATCGTGTTCATTCAGATGGTTCCTTATCTGCCAAGTCCGCCAAGCTGATGACCGGGTTGTCATAGGGCACTTCGCTAAAAACGTCGGTGGGCTCAATGAGTAGGTAGCCCCGCAATTGCTTGCTTTTGCGCGGTCCTTTGACCAGGCACGTCCAGATGTTCAGGCCTGCGGGAGTCTTGCGATGTTTTTTCAGCTTCTCGAAAGATCGCTGGACCAATTGCCAGGCTTCGAGATCGCGCTCTTTTGCTTCATGCTCAATCGCCGGATGCTCAAACGCATAACGTTTGAAGATGTCAGGACTGACCAGAAATGCGGTGCTGTCCGCGGTATGTACACGCGCTTTGGCGTCATTGATGATGATCCGGTGAGAGATTACGCCGCCCTTCAGCCAGGCCAAGAAGTTGGCACCGTGATTCTGGGCCGAGTCAGTCGAGTTCTTGGCGGTGTCAGTTGTTGGAGTTGTTTCAGACATGGGAAGGTCAGGCATAGCCTGCTTGGGTTGGCTAAGCCGAGCAGCAGGTTTGGGCGGAGGAGAAAAAGGGATCTGATCGTCGTCCGTGCTCTCCGGGCTACTTTGTACTGGTGCAGCTGGAGCAGCAGGTACTGGATCGGGAAATAGATCGAGCAGCTCATCCAGCGCATCAAAATCTTTTACGGGGGCCGGTGCTTGTTTCTGCGAGGATTGCTGCGCCGTCCGATTGACCGCGGCAGGTATCTCCTTGTTGTTAACTGCCGATAGTGGTTCGGCGGCTCCCACAAGCGCTTGCTCGACTTCTTCCACCGCTCCTGCGGCTTCCACCGTAAGGGTGCCGGTATACGCCTCTGGTCTTTCGGTGGCGTTCGGCCAGATCAGTGCCGGCGCGATTTTCAGTACCGTGAGCGTGTTCTTCCAGCCTCGACCATTGTCGATGCTGGCCTTCCAGATCGCCTTCCCCTCACCATTGGGTTGGATGATTGCTTGATCCTGGAGCAGGTTGGACATGGGAGCATTGGACGTCGGAATGTGCTCAATGCCCTGTGACAGCAGATGAGCCCTGAGTTGGTCTACCGCAGGCTTGCTGACAAGCCACAAGCCGTCCTGCGTCAGCCAGCCGTCTGAAGGACCATCGGGCTGGTTCAGCTTGAATTTCTCAGAGATGAGCATCCTCAAGCCTTCGGCCAACTGCCGCTGAATGGATTGTTTAGGCGCTGACATTGCCCGACCCGGATTGCCGCCGAGTTCTTGCGCCACCGATGCCTGGTCTGCTTGGGAGACAATTTCTCCCAGGATGTCGGCATGCTCATATTGCCCTGCGAACGAGAACACCAGTTGGGCCCAGAGCTCGGGAAACCCGCTGAGCCAGTCCAGTGCCTCCGCCGAAATGACATTGGCGTAGATCAGCGACGAAGCAGCTCCATGCAACCGGTAGTCGCGACCTTTTACGTACTTGAATCGGTATGGCTGATCCAGTGGCCCATGCCATGGATGCCAGGTCGTGCCGTCTGCCAGTTCCACCTTGACGTCTACAGCAATCTTGCCCAGGTCATGGACGAGCGCACCATAAGCCGATGCTGCAGACCATGCTTCGGACTGGGCTGCCTGTGACTCGGGCGGGGCTCCGATGGGCAGCAGATACATTTGCCGGATCTTCAGTGCGTAGGCGACGATTTCAAGACCGTGATCCAGCATGCCGCCATGATAGGCATGGTGATGATTCTCCGAGGCAGGGAGATGCTGCACCAAGGCTGCGTAGCTCTTGAATGCCTGCACGTATAGCGTATCGAACTGCGTGCGGGGCAGGGACGTTCGCTGCCAGATGTTTTCAATGAGCTGACGCCGTCGGGGAGTAGACAGTAACGCGTCGGCAGACTCGGGTTTGGTAAACCCTGCAGCATTGGAGGGCGTGGCTGGCGATGTTTTTCTTCGCTGAAAGAAACTAAGCATTGAGGCACCCATGATGAAGTCATGGTGGGCCTTTTGCTCTATAGGGCTCAGCGTGACAAGTCGAAACCCATATCCATCCTGGAAAGGTTATGTACATGAGCCGCCACCTGAATGGTTGGGATCCAAACAGTGTCAGCGAACCGATGTTGCCATGCTTGCCAAAGAAAATGTAGTCTTCAACTGCTTGTTTAGATTGGTTTTTTGTAAATTTCAATTCGTGCAAAGCTGCCTTTCTAGCCCTTTCGGCATCCACTTCCGGCGGGCTCGCCGGCCTTTTCGGGTAAGGCACTTACCCTTATTCCCCATTCCATTCAAACCCTTCGCCTTGCCCTTTTGCTTCAGCCCATTTTCCCCTTTGGTGCTGACAATCCGGGGCAGGTAAAGATTGAAATCCAGTGAAAGGCCCATGGCAGCGCTTCATATCTCCAGATGAAGCGCACGATGGCTGGGACTGCTGTTCAGTCAAAACACTGTCGACTCGGGCGGCTCAACGGTTGGTATCTGTTGCCCAACTGCTCGTTGAGGGCTTGATTTTCAAGGGGGATTGAGCTGAAGATACCCACTCATGGGTTATCAATTGATGTCAATACGACATGCTCTAATCGACCGGCGAGGTGACACATGACCCCAGATGCCAATACGGATTTAAGCGGTGCAGCGCGTTTTGGTCACGTGCTCGGTCGTGGTCTGCGTCGAATACTCAATGTTGAGCGCGCGTTCTGGTTGTTGCTCAGCCGAGCTGGCGTGCCTGGCCTGATCGTGACATCAGTTAAGTGGGCTGCCCGTGTGGCAGTGATCGGCACGTGTGCATTCTTCGCCGCTTGGGGGCTGTTGTACGTACTGTCCTTCACTGTCCTTTTGGCTATTGGGCTCGGTATCGTGAATAGCTCTTCTGTTGAAAATGGTCTATACACACCGCAACTGGATATCTTCGGTGACGCTTTGGAAGATGAACACATCAGTGGCGATTCAGGGTGGATGACTGGTAATCAAGGCTATGGCTATTACCAAAATGGTTTGAAACAGTCGTAAGGGTATTGGTTTATGGGTGCCGAGATGCATTTGTCTCGGCACCTGCAGTGTATAGCCTATTTTTTCATGTTTCCTTTTACCTCTGACATGATTATATTTGCGCCGCCTCCTCCCGCTGATTTGGCATCTCTCGTACCGTCAGTCAATCCTTGCATTAAACCGCCAATCGTTGCGCCGCCCCATCCCAAGGCGAGCACCCAGAAACTTGGTAGCACAATGAACATCGCGCCAATTACGAAGTCTAGCAGCAAGTCTCCTTGAGCATTGCTGGCTCCAAACACGGGGTCAAAATTGGAGTGGGGAACATTGCTTCCTATCCCGTTACCGTAAAGTGCATCTAAAATCGTGCTGTCGACCCAGCGTGCCAGTTGGAACCAGAAGTCGACAAAGATCAATGCGAACGCAGCAAAAGTGATCGTCATAACGACCTTCAGATCAAACATTCCTACGACTAGCACAAACGGGATGCAGATGATCAGGGCCATCTTTAGGAAGGCCATTGCCATTGGTGCAGCCTGCCGAACGCTGTCCATGGCGGGGTACATCATGAGAGCCCCAGCAGCCTGACCGACGGTAGCAGTCAAGCGCGTCACATCGTTAGCCACTGAGCCACCCACTTGGCCGCCGTAGTCGGTATACACCTGTCCCTGCGTCAGTTTCTGTTTCCTTGGGGAGACCAGATCGCGAATGACCGAGTCGTTCACCTCATTCGGGGTCATGAATTTTGCCCACTGAGCGAGCTTGCTCAGCAGATCTGGACTGACCTGTTCCAGCAGTCTGGCTCTTAGGCCGATGCTTGCGTCCGACCACCATTGCGACCACCATTGAGTGCACGTAGGAAATCCCCCACCACCAGTTGTTTGTGGCAGGCCCGCATCTCTTGTTGCGTCGTAGGGCCATCTGGTCCGAGGACTGTGTGACCTGAACCCAGAGAAACCATCATCATAATAGCCTGGCGTCTGCAGGAAGAACCGCGAGCCGATCCAGTTGACGTCGTTCAATTGCTCTTTGGTGAGCGTTGGTTGAGTCATGAATAGTCGCGACCGTGCCAGTGCGTAGCAGTCGTTGGTAAAGTCGGCGACTTCCTGTGCCAGTAGTGGGTCGTTGATACGCGCTCTATTCACATCCATTCGAACTTGTTGCAGGTCTACACCACAAGGGATCGCCGCGATGGAGGCTGCGGTTGCGGCTTTTGACATCGCATGTACGAATAGCCACCACACAGGAACAACGGCGCTTTTTCCATTCAACGTACTGAATGAGGTATTCCAACCCGTATCGACCGGGTTGGGTACCGAATACTTACACTGCTCCGAGCGGCTTCGATCAAACTGCAACGTGTCGATGCTGACCGTCACCAGAGGCATGCAGCAAACAATGATGACCAGAATCGCGGTGTAGAAGCGGTTCTCGACTCGGGCCAGTGAGAGCACCCCTTTGTTGCCTTCGTCGGCCCCCTCGGCACGTGCCTTGAGCCATTCGCTGATGATGATGGCGGCAAACGGCGCGGCCACCAAGCCGCTGTCCTCAATCATGTTCCAGACGCCGCTGTTGATGATCCAGCCGACCAGCGTGAGGTAGTATTCCAGATAATCATTGGTGTGTAACATCATTGTGTACTGACTCCCTCGAGTAGGCCGGCACGCCGTAGCTCCATCAATGCAATCAACAGCAGGGCGATCACCTCACATCGCATTAGACCTGCGGGAATATCGGACGATGCCTGGTGAATCAGGTGCTTCCTAACTCTGAACCATGTTAACGCTAGCGCCGTATAGACCATTAACCTCCAAGCCAGCATCGCTCCGTAATGTGCCTTCTGCCATTCACTGAAACGCTCCAGATCACCGAACACCATGTTGACGAAAGTCAAAAACACCACGACCAGCAGCACCGTCAGTAATGTCAGTGATAGAAAAGCCAAAATCGCTTTCGCTGTTTTTTTAAGTCGTCCAGGCTTTAAAACGGTGGATATCATGGTGCGTTTCCTTTCGCAGGATTTTGCAACTGGTCAAGACGATCAGGCGTCGGGTCGCCTTGGAAGATGCCTTTTGAACCGTCTCTCCTGATTTGAGCACGTTGGAGAATGGCTGTCGGAGAGTTGCTGGCCAGATTGCGCCGCATGTCCAGCTCGGTCTTCAGGTTGTCAATTTCCTGTTGCAGGTTGTTGTTCTGCTGACTGACCGCCTGCTGGGCCACATCATTGGCGGCGATGTTCGGTTCCTTGCTCCCGGTAAACAGGGTGCGTTGAAGCAGCAACGCTTTGCCCAGCACATCCGATAAAGCGAGCTCTGAAGCAAGGCGTTTGGCCAATATGTCCTGGTCGTGTTCGGAACGAAGGGCCTCGACCACGCCACGCGTCACAGGTAGAGAGCTACTGCTGGCTTGCGACAGGTTCTCCTGCGTGAGGGACTTGTTGCCTGAAATGAGCTCCTGCAGTGCCTTGAGTTTTGAGTCGTAGGACTCTTGAATGAGGGGCGTGAGTCCAACGCCGGCAGTGGAGGTGGTTTTGGTGCAACCCTCACACGTGCGCTGTTGCTGCTCTCCCAGAACACGGTTGGCGAATGTGGTTGCATCCTGCGGCGAAGGCCAGGTAGAGCACACCATGCCGTTGTTGCAGCTCGATGGGCTGATAGACGCTGTATCAGCGGCATTACGTCCGTTCAGCAGGTTGTATCCTGCCCGAGTGACATCGCCTACGACCTTGATCGGGTGCTGGCCCGATCCGCCGGCCTTGCTTCCACCCACCCAGGTGATACCGTCATTCCCACCTTGCTTTTCGACCTGAGCAACGGCTGAGACCGCGTCTGTGTTTCCGGTTTTCACTGCCTGACTCATGGCCTGGCCTTCTGCGATCTTGTCCCAGCCCATTTGTCCGCCCGCGACATCAAGCATCTTGTCCGCTATGGCGCGGCACGTGCCTTTGGAACGGTCGAAATCAAGACGGCCTTGCAGGATGCCGTTGGTGAGCAGGTTGTAAAGCGCTGGATTGGCGCGCTGGATAATCAGCCCTGGCAATGAGGCCACTGCGCTGGTGGCGTTGGAGATCATCGAGCCCATGATCGTCTGAAAGCCGGAAGTGGCACCGTTCAACTGATTTTCCAGTGTATTGTTCAGGCTCATGTTTCCGCAGACCAGGTTGCTGTTCCAGCCACCGCCAATGCTGATGCTGTCCATGTTCCCGGCGCTTCCCATGGTCACGGCGTTGCCGCCACCGACGCTGTACAAGACATCGTCACCGATGACGCTGCCGGACGAGCTCGCACTGATCCCCGGCGTCTCGGCAAGGGCGCTGTGGACCGTCAGGGCGCTCATAAATGTGATAGTCAACATGGCGGCGCAGCGCATGATTGAAGTCCTCTTGATCATCATTGAAAGTCCGTACTGCCAAGAAAGGTTTGTCCTTGCCGCTTGCAGCAGGAATAGGGTCGCCATAGCGCCCAGGCGTATGAACCGTCTGTGGCTTGCATGCCCGGGCCAAAGTTAGGAAATACAGCGCAGCTCGCACTGAGAGTAGGAGTGAGCTCTTGCCATTTACCCGTGGCAGCGACGCCCTCAATCAGTTCTCCTGCAGGCCAATAACCTGGCATCGGTAGTGCGCGTAGGGGTAGGTAGACATGGACTTGTCCAATTCTGGTGACCACATCGCCAGCACGTTGAGCAATGACCGCAGCTGCCTTGTAATCGTCGGCTTGATGGATGAAGCCGCTCCGGGGGTAAACGCTACCCCACATGTCCCCAGAGAAAAGGCCGCCCACTTCTCTGCGGCCAGGGATGAGCGCCTCCGGGTACACCGATTCAGGAACGCCGTGGCGCCAGGCAACCGTATCCAGTGTGCTCAAGAGATAAGGCATGTATGGAGTAGCAGCACCTGGGCAGGCGTAGCCAGAAGCACTCGCAAACTGGCTGAACGTTGCTCCTCCTGGATGTCCGATAACGTCAGCATTTTTGAATTTAGCCAGGCTGTCTTCGTTGTTGTGATTGGTGGTCCCGTCGCCGCCATCCTGGGCGAATGAAGTTGATGAGCTCAACGAAGAGACCTCCATCCACGGGTTTTCACCGGTATTCGAGTAGCTTGAGACCACGGCGTCTGGAACGAAGTGACGAACCTTGGTCGATGTCTTCACCTTGCAGCCAAACGGGGTGCAAAGCAGCCAGTAGCAGATTCCGACCACCTTGTATTCCAGGCAGTCGGGCGACAGGGTTGAGGCGGCGAGGGTGGCAGATGTCACTGTGCCGGCTGCCGCTGGCCAGGTTGAGATCGACAGCGCCAATGTCGCCCACGCCGAAGGCTTGCGTAGGTTCATTGCGGCGTATCTCCCTGACCAGCGTCGTTTTGATGTTGGGCTGCAGTACGCCACTGGGCAATGCGATGTTCCGCCGCCAGAACATTGGTTTCGCCATACACAACAAACGTGCGGTCGATCACCACAGCAGGCACCTTCGTGACCCCGATGCTCCAGGCGTCTACGAGGTTTTGTTGAGCTAAGGCCAGGTCGCGTTGCAAGCGCTGCGCATCGGCGCTCTTGAGGCGTTGCTGCA
>NZ_LJQT01000468.1:0-4915 GCF_001400515.1 Pseudomonas meliae
TACTTCAGATCTTCCCTAGGGGATAACTTACTCCCGTAAATCCTTCCACATATGCACCTTGGAGACGAACCGGCTGCCTACGGCAACTGCAAGCGGTTCAACGCCAAAGGTCACAAAGCCCACGCGCTCATAAAGCCCCTGTGCTGCGGCATTACCCTGCGTGACGGTGAGCTGTACGACCAGAAGCTCAGGACGGGATCTGGCATGCTCGAGCACGCTGCACATCAATTGGTAGCCAATGCCTCTGTTTCTGTGAGCCTGAGGCACGTACATCCCGAACAAGGTTGACTTGTGCCGGGCCTTATTTCGGGTTTCAACGGACAACCCGGCTACGCCCAGCAGTTTGTTGTCTTCGACGGCGGCAAACACTGCTTCGGTCGACGCATTGCTGTTATCCAGCCTGTTTTCCCACCATTCGCCAGGCAGCGTTTCACGCTCTTTCACATCTGAGGTAAAGGCGTCCGGGTGGCGATCATATGCCTCAAGCATCAACGCGCGATAAGCCACTGCATCGGTCGGTGTCAGTCGTCGGTAAGTAAGGGTCATAAAAGCAGGATTCGTCTGACTCAAGCGTTGAGTATTGCACCCGGAGGCGGGAAAAGTCTTAACCGCACGCTGAGTTTTAAACAGATGTCTGGTTCGCGCAGCAGTGCCGTTTGACGGACACTTTGGGGGTTTGTAACTTTTTGTTTGCCTCACTGCCAAAAATCATGGTTATTATCCCGGGCGCTCAGGGCCAAAAACCCAGCGTCAATGATTGCCATGGGTCTACAACCCCGCAGTCGCAGCCGATCGGGTCCACCCTGGCGCTGACACCCGGCGCAGGCCGTTCCCCGTCGTTGACCCTCAAACGGAAGATGAGGTTTCAATTGGTCACGCGGTATGCAAACGTCAGTTCCAAGGGCAGAGCGATCAGTCTCGTCAACGAGCCAGCCACCCCCCTTTCTGTATGCGAGTCGCGCCTTGCCGCGTTCGCCCGTCACTTCTCTGCGATCCCCCCAAGCGCTTCCATGTCTGGTCATGACGTGAGCGCAAGAGCACGCGCCGCACCTTCTCCCTGAGTCTCAAGGTACATCCGGCATTTCCTATGCCGTGCCTGACGGGCGGGACGCTCTGTGCCTCTGTCCGTTCATAAAAATAATCTGCTCACGGACGGTGGTTCCTGATGGTCGACAAATCTTCCTCGCGCGGGACGGGCTTCGCTCATCCCTATACAGAGCAACCCTTTGCCGAAAACCAGTGTGTACACAGCCTGTTCGAGGCTCAGGTGCAGCGCAATCCCGACGCCATAGCCGCGCGCTTCGAACAGGACGCGCTTGACTACGCGACGCTCAATACCCAGGCCAATCGTCTGGCCCATTACCTGCGCAGCCTCGGCGTCGGACCGGATGTGCGCGTCGGTGTGTGCCTGGAGCGCTCGCTGGACATGCTGGTCGGCGTGCTTGCGATACTCAAGGCGGGCGGCGCTTATGTACCGCTCGACCCCGCTTACCCAAAAGCGCGTCTGGCACACATGCTGGCTGACAGTGCACCGCGTGTGCTACTGAGCCATGCAGCGGCGCGTCTGGCGTTGTTGGCGGCGCTTGAGGAGTGTGCGGCGTCAGCGCCGCTGCTTGATCTGGCCGATACCCGGCTGTGGGCAGCGCAACCGGTAGACAATCCGGACCCGCATGCGGTCGGGCTCACGTCGCGTCATCTGGCTTATGTGATCTACACCTCGGGCTCGACCGGCACACCCAAGGGCGTGATGGTCGAGCATCGCGGGCTGATGGCGGTGAGCGCTGCATGGGAGCGGCTATACGCACTGCACAAACCCCTCAATCACCTGCAAATGGCCGGGTTTTCCTTCGATGTGTTCAGCGCCGATCTGATTCGCGCACTGGGCTTTGGCGGCACGCTTGTTCTGTGCCCGCGCGACACGCTGATGGACCCGCCCGCGCTGTATCGCTTGTTGAGCGAGGCGCGCATCGATTTTGCGGACTTCGTGCCTGCGGTGCTCAACCCGTTGCTGGTCTGGGCGCAGGAGACGGGGCACGACCTGTCGTTCATGAGCACGGTGGTCTGCGGGTCGGACATCTGGACTGCCCATAGCGCGCGACAACTGCGCAGGCTGTGTGGCGAGCATGTGCAGATTGTTCAGGCCTACGGGGTCACTGAAGCAAGCATCGACAGCACCTGTTTTGAGTTCGATAGCAACAGCCACGTTGATGCGGTGCTGCCCATCGGGCGGGCGTTGGCCAATACGCGGATTTACCTGCTCGATGCGTTTGCCGAACAGGTTGCTCCAGGTGTTACGGGGGAGCTGTATATCGGCGGCGCAGGTGTCGCACGCGGCTATCTGAACTTGCCGCAATTGACCCTTGAGCGCTTTGTCGACAGCCCGTTCGTGTCCGGTGAGCGCTTGTACCGCACCGGCGACCTGGCGCGTTATCGCGCAGACGGCAACCTGGAATTTCTCGGGCGTAATGACTCGCAGGCCAAGCTGCGTGGTCTGCGTCTGGAGCTGGGTGAAATCGAGGCGCGTCTGGCCGAAGTTACCGGCGTGCGTGACAACCTGGTGGTGCTGCGTGAGGACAGCGTCGGTGTGCCCAGGCTGGTCGCCTACTTTCGCGAACAGGCTGATGCAGGGCTGACGCCGAAAAGCCTTCGCCAGCACCTGCAACTCAGCCTGCCGGACTACATGATCCCCGCAGCGTTTGTGCGCATGGACGCGCTGCCGCTGACCGCCAACGGCAAGCTGGACCGTAGTGCATTGCCGGAACCGGGTGCCGATGCGTTCGATCAACACGCGTTCGAGGCGGCTCAGGGCCCGCTGGAAACGACACTCGCGACTATCTGGGCCGAGGTGCTGGGCGTGGAGCGGGTCGGTCGTCAGGATCACTTTTTTGCGCTTGGCGGCCACTCGCTGCTGGTGATGCGCGTGCTGGCCAAGGTTCGGCAGACATTGCGTCTGGATGTGTCGCCGTCTGCGCTGTTTGCCGCCCCCGTGCTGCGGCAGTTTGCTGAGCAACTGAGCCGCGCCTCGGGCAGCGCTCGTCCGCCCCTCACAGCCATAGAGCGTTGCGGCGCACACGCGTTGTCGTCTGCTCAACAGCGGCTGTGGTTTCTGGCGCAGATGGAGGGTGGCAACGCGGCCTATCACATGCCGTTGAATCTGCGCCTGCGCGGACCGTTGCAGGTAGCTGCGCTGCAAAGCAGTTTCAACCGGCTGGTGGCCCGCCATGAGGCGTTGCGTACCACGTTCATCGCCGTCGAGGGTGAGGGGCGGCAGCGGGTTGCTGCGACCGGAACGATTGCTGCCTTGCCGATCATCGACCTGCATGGCGAGCACGATGCACAGGCGCGTCTGCCTGAGCTGATGGACGAGGAGGGCAGCAGGCCGTTCGACCTGGCGGTCGGGCCGCTGATGCGCGTCAGCCTGGTGAAGCTGGCTGAAGACGATCACGTGCTCCTGCTGACCCAGCACCACATCATTTCGGATGGTTGGTCGATGGGCGTGCTGACGCGTGAGCTGGGGGTGTTGTACGAAGCAGCCCTCCACAAACAGGCCGACCCATTGCCGCCCCTGTCGATCCAGTACGTGGATTACGCAGTCTGGCAACGCCAGTGGTTGTCTGGCGAAGTGCTGGAAGCGCAGCGACGTTACTGGCGTGAAACGTTGAGCGGTGCGCCGATACTGTTGGAGTTGCCTACCGATCACAAACGTCCAGCGGTCCAGAATTACCGTGGCGGCTTCGTGCCGCTGGTGTTTGACCGTGCGCTGACCGCACGCCTGCGCGCATTGGCAACGCAACAAGGCACCACGCTGTTCATGAACCTGCTGGCCGCCTGGTCGCTGTTGTTGATGCGCCTGTCGGGGCAGGACGATGTGGTTATCGGTGTGCCTTCGGCGAACCGCAGCCAGCAAGAGCTGGAGGGCTTGATCGGTTTCTTCGTCAACACCCTGGCCTTGCGCATGACCCGCTCCGCCAACCCGACAGTGGCGAGCTGGCTGCAACAGGCGCGTCACGTCGCGCTTGCGGCCCAGGAACATCAGGACCTGCCGTTCGATCAGGTGGTGGAAGTGCTCAACCCGCCGCGCAGTCTGGCTTACAGCCCGGTCTTTCAGGTGCTGTTCGCCTGGGAACAGCATCAGGATTCGGACCTGACGTTGTCCGGACTTGACGTCAGCGTGCTGCAAAGCAGTCAGCCAGTGGCCAAATTCGACCTGCAACTGGTGCTCAGCGAGCGTGACGGGCAAATAGTCGGCGGTCTGGAATATGCTTCGGGCCTGTATGAGCCCGAGACCGTGGTGCAGATGGGCGAGTACCTGCGCCGCATCCTGACGCAGATGGTCGAGGACAGCGAACAGCCCCTTGCGACGGTCGCCTTGCTGAACACGGAGCAACATCGCCAGATTGTGCATGACTGGAACCGCACTGAACGCGACACCTCGCGGCAGCCCGATTGTGTAACGCGCTTCGAGGCTATCGTGCAGCGCGTGCCCAATGCCGTGGCGTTGCTTGCCGATGAGCAAGCGTTGACCTATGCCGAGCTGAATCAGTCTGCCAACCGGCTGGCACATTACCTGATCCAGCAGGGTGTAAAGCCCGAGCAACGTGTGGGTTTGTGTCTGGAGCGCTCGCCGCAGATGGTTATCGGTTTGCTGGCCATTCTCAAGGCCGGTGCCGCTTACGTGCCGTTCGATCCCGCGTACCCGGCCGAGCGGCTGGCGTTCATGTTCGGTGACGCCGCACCGACCCTGCTGCTGACTCAGGCCTCCCTGCGCGCAGACCTGCCGCCGCTGCGCGACACGCTGTCGATCTGCTGCCTGGACGTGGATGCGCAGCAGTGGGCGCAGTGTTCGGATTGCAATCCACACGTGCCCGTCAGCCCCGGCAATCTGGTTTATGTGCTCTACACCTCCGGCTCGACC
>NZ_LJQT01000468.1:4934-7436 GCF_001400515.1 Pseudomonas meliae
GCTGGACAATCTGATCGCCTGGCAACTGGAACAGGCACCTGTTTCGCAACGGGTGTTGCAATTCGCCTCGTTGAACTTCGACGTGTCCTTTCAGGAAATCTGCAGCACCTTGTGTCAGGGCGGCAGCCTGGTGCTGATGAGCGAAACTGCTCGCAAGGACCTCGCTTCACTGCGCCCGACGCTGGTGGCCGAAGGCGTACAACGGGCGTTTCTGCCCTTTGCCGTGCTCCAGCAACTGGCCGGTCTCAGCGAGGCCGATGCCGCGCGTCCGGCGTATGGCTGTGAAATCGTCACGGCCGGCGAGGCGTTGCTGATCAATGACGAACTGCGTGCCTTTGTTTGCGGCCTTGGCGGCGCGCAGTTGCCCAATCAGTACGGCCCGACCGAAACCCATGTGGTCAGCCAGTTCAGCCTGAACTGTGACGAAGCCGGACAGTGGCCGGACGCGCCACCGATTGGCCGGCCCATCGCCAATGCGCGTCTGTACGTGCTGGACGGCGACTTGAACCCGGTGCCGGTCGGTGTGGCCGGGGAGTTGTACATCGCGGGCACCTGTCTGGCCCGTGGCTACCTGAATCGTTCGGCGCTGAGCANNCCGTTCGATCCGCAGCCCGGCGCGCGCATGTACCGCAGCGGTGACCTGGCGCGGTTTCACGCCGACGGCAACGTGCAGTATCTGGGGCGGATCGACCAGCAGGTCAAGCTGCGCGGCTTTCGCGTTGAACTTGGCGAGATCGACAGCCTTCTGCAACAGCAGCCGGGCGTGCAGGAAGCGGTCGTGCTGCTGCGCGAAGACGTGCCGGGCGACCAGCGTCTGGTGGCTTACGTGGTGGGCCTGGCAAGTACTGAAACCCTGCGCGCCGGGCTGCAGCGCCACCTGCCGGAACACATGGTCCCGACCGCCTGGGTTTCTCTGGCGCAACTGCCACTGACCCGCAACGGCAAGCTTGACCGTCCAGCCCTGCCTGCGCCAGAGCGCCAGAACGCAAGCACTTACGTGGCCCCGCGTGATGAGACCGAGCGGCAGATGGCGCAGATCTGGGCCGAGGTGCTCAAATGCGAGCAGGTCGGCCTCCACGATAACTTTTTCGACTTGGGCGGGCATTCGCTGCTGGCCACGCGGATGGTCTACATGATCAACCAGCGCATGGCCGCGCAGTTGTCCCTGAGCAGTCTGTTCAAGACGCCGGTGCTGGTGGATCTGGCAGAGCAGGTACGGCTCGGGCGTGGCGAAGGTCATTCGGTTGAAACGCCGTTTACCCCGATTGAAGCTGACCGCGGCGCACGTTACGCACCCTTTCCATTGACCGATATCCAGCAAGCGTACTGGTTTGGCCGCGAGTCTTCGGTCAGCCTCGGCGGTGTCAGTGCCCACGGCTACGAAGAGCTGCGCATTCCCGGCCTCGACGTGCCACGTTTCGAGCAGGCGCTGAACCGCATGATCCAGCGTCATGACATGCTGCGCGTGGTGTTTCGCAGCGACGGCACACAGCAGGTTTTGGAAGACGTGCCGACGTATCGGATGCCACGCAGTGATCTGCGCGGCTTGCCCGTCGCCGCTGCGCAGCAGGCCCTGCAAGAGACCCGCGAACGTCAGTCCCATCAAGTGCTGGACGCCAGTCGCTGGCCATTGTTCGAGTTCAGTCTGTCGTTGCTCGATGACGGCATCAGCCATCTGCACATCAGCCTTGATGCCCTGATCGTCGACGCGGCGAGTACGCAGATTCTGGCGCGCGAACTGATGGCATTTTATGCCGACCCGCAGTTGCAACTGCCTGAGCCGGGCTTGACTTTTCGCGACTACGTGCTGGCCGAACAGCGCTTGCGCAGTGACCGCCGCTACGAACAGGCGCTGGGCTACTGGCGCGAGAAGGTCGCTACGCTGGCGCCCGCACCGGACCTGCCGCTGGTGTGTCAGCCGGAAAGCATCAGCCAGCCGCACTTTACCCGCCGCGACCGCGAACTGTCGGTGCAGCAGTGGTCGCGACTCAAGGAGCTGGCCCGACAATTTGCCGTGACGCCGTCGGTGATGCTGCTGACCGCGTTCAGTGAAGTGCTGGCGCTGTGGAGTCGACAGCCGCGCTTCACCTTGAGTCTGCCGCTGTTCAATCGCATGCCCTTGCACGCGGATGTCGATGACATCATCGGCGACTTCACCTCGCTGATCTTGCTCGAAGTCAGCCTTGAAGCGGCAGCCAGCTTCACTGACAAGGCGCGTGCCGTGCAGGCCAGGTTGTGGCAAGACATCGACCATTCAGTGGTCAGCGGGGTCCGGGTACTGCGCGAGCTGTCCCAGGCCCGTGGTGTGCAGCAGACCGCCATGCCGGTTGTCTTCAACAGCACCCTGTCGGAGGCCGCACCGGAACTGGCCGAATTCAATCTGGCCGACGCCCTGAACGCCGAGCACATGCACAGCATCACCCAGACCCCGCAGGTGTGGCTGGACCACACGTTGCTGGAGCTGGAAGGGCGCCTGCTGTTCAACTGGGACAGCATCGACGA
>NZ_LJQT01000468.1:7446-33112 GCF_001400515.1 Pseudomonas meliae
GGGCATGATCGAGCAGATGTTCGTCGCCTACAACGCGCTGCTGGACCGCCTGCTGGCGCCGGATGCCTGGAGCGCCAACACCGCGCAGCTGATACCGCTGGCACGCTTGTCTGTGCCGGATGCCGCTCCTGTCGACTCGGCGCTGATGCACGAATTGTTCGACCGTCAGGCGCTTGCTGCCCCGGACGCACTGGCAGTGATCGGCACGCAGCGCCAGTTGAGTTATCGACAGCTGCGAGCCGAAGCGCGGCAGCTGGCGGCGCGGCTTCAGCGTATGGGCGTGGTGCCCAACAGGCTGGTCGCAGTGGTCATGGAGCGTGGCTGGGAGCAGGTCGTCGCGACGCTGGCGATCCAGTACGCAGGCGGTGCCTACCTGCCGCTCGACCCGGCGCTGCCAACCGAGCGTCTGGAGCACATTTTGCAGCGTGCCGAAGCGAGTCTGGCCCTGACTCAGCCCGCACTGCTGCAACGCATCGAATGGCCCGAGCAGGTCAAGGTCATCAGCGTGACCGACCCGGTCATTTCCGGCGATGCCATTCCCGATCAGCCTGAATTGCACGCTATAGACCTCACGCCATACGACCTGGCCTATGTGATCTACACCTCGGGCTCGACCGGCATGCCCAAGGGCGTAGTCATCGATCATCGCGGCGCGGTCAACACGTTGCTCGACATCAACCGGCGCTTTTCCGTCGGCGCCACGGACCGAGTGCTGGCGATTTCTTCGCTGAGTTTCGATCTGTCGGTCTATGACTTCTTCGGCACGCTGGTCGCGGGCGCTGCGGTGGTGTTGCTCGAACCGCAACAGGCGCTCGACCCGGCGCACTGGCTGGCGCTGATCGAGCGGCATCAGGTCAGCCTGTGGAATTCGGTGCCTGCCTTGTTCGGCATGTTGCTGGAGTATGCCGAAGGCGAGCGCAGTGCATTGCCGTCGAGCCTGCGTGTGGCGATGCTGTCGGGCGACTGGATTCCCTTGACGCTACCCGAACGCGCCTGGGCGTTGCAGCCGACGTTGCAGCTTATCAGCCTGGGCGGGGCGACCGAGGCGTCCATCTGGTCGATACTGTATCCGCTGCAACAGGTCGATCCCCACTGGCGCAGCATTCCCTACGGCAAACCTCTGGATCACCAGCGCTTCTATGTGCTGGATGATGCGTTGCAGGTTCGCCCGACGTGGGTGGCCGGTCAGTTGTATATCGGCGGTATCGGTCTGGCCAAGGGCTATTGGCGCGATGAAACCCTGAGTGCCGGGAGCTTCTTCGCTCACCCGCTGACCGGCGAGCGTCTGTATCGCACTGGCGATCTGGGCCGTTGGTTGCCCGATGGCAATATCGAGTTCCTGGGCCGGGAAGACACCCAGGTCAAGGTTCAGGGGCATCGTATCGAGCTGGGCGAGATCGAAGCGGCGCTCAATCGCCATCCCGGCGTGCAAAGCGCTGTGGTGCGGGTGCTGGGCGAAGCGCTGGGCGAGAAGCGTCTTGCGGGCTACGTACTCAAGGCCGATGCCTCGTTGCAGGCCAGTGATTTTACCCAGTACCTGGCAGACAAATTGCCCGCCTACATGGTGCCGAGCTCGTTTACCTTCGTGCAGGAATGGCCGCTGTCGGCCAACGGCAAGGTCGATAAGAAACGCCTGCCGGAACCGACTCAGGCTCAGGCGTCAGGTCCCGCGCTTGAAGTCGAAGGGCCGCAGGAGCAACAACTGGTGACGATTGTGCAGGGCGTGCTCAAGCGTCCTTCGATTGCTGCCGACGCCAATCTGCTGAACCTGGGTGCAACCTCGATCGACATTGTCAGGATCAGCAATGCGCTGTCCGGCGAACTGCAGTTCCGCCCCAATGTTGCGCAACTGCTGGCGCAGCCGACCCTGCTCAATCTGCTCGGCATGTACCGCCAGACTCTGGCCGATGGCAGCGTGGTCGACAGCGTCCGGCATCGGGCAGCTTCGCCCGAGCAGGTGATTGAAGATCCGCAGCAGCGGGCGCGCTTCAAGGCCGATCAGCGTGGGCGTCGGACCTTCACCGCGCAGGTTGCGGCGCTGGACCTTGCGCGCCCGGATGACCCGGCGTTGGTGCGGCGCTTCAGCGATTACCGCTCGGTACGTCAGTTCGCTGCGCAGCCGATCCCGACCGAGGCGTTCGCCGGCTTGCTGGCCAGCCTGGCCCAGGGGCAACTTGATGGAGAGATCAAGTACCAGTTTCCGTCCGCAGGCGGCCTGTACCCGATTCAGAGCTACCTGTACGTCAAGCCGCAGCGGGTAACCGGTGTCGCAGCGGGTGCCTATTACTACGACCCGATTCAGCACCGCCTGCTGAGGCTGGACAGTGACGTGCTGGACCCGGACACCTACGACTACTTCGTCAATCGTCCGGTGTTCGAAAACGCTGCTTTCTCGCTGTTCTTTATCGCCGACATGGCCGCAATCCGGCCTCTGTATGGCGAGCGCAGTCGCGACTTCTGCCATATCGAAGCCGGAGGTATGGCGCAATTGCTGACCATGACTGCGGTCGAGCAGGGCCTTGGCCTGTGCGGCATGGGCTCGCTCGAAGAGCAGCAATTGTCGGCGTTGTTCGACCTGGGACCGAATCATCAGTTGATCTACTCGATGGTGGGCGGCCTGCGCACTGCTGATGAACATCGCCGCACGCAGATCGAGGTGTTCGCTTCTGCTGCGGATCAAACGGACGACGCCAGCGACATGGAGGAGATAGAGATATGAATGCCTATCAATTGCTGGAGTTGTTCGGTCGTCATGCCGTGGTGCTTGAAGTGGACGGCGAAAAACTGCGTTGCAAGGCTCCGCGCGGGTTTCTCAATGACGAGATGTTGCAGGCACTCAAGCAACACAAGGCAGAGCTGATCGCCTTGCTGAGCGGCACCGACCCGGCGGCGATCCCCCGTCGTGCTGTCAGGCTAACGGCGCTGCCGCTGTCCTTTTCGCAACGCCAGCTGTGGTTTCTCGACCAGATGGAACCGGGCAATGCGTTCTATAACGTGCCCACTGCGATCTTGCTGAAGGGCACGCTGGATGTGCCGGTGCTGGAAAAGGCGCTGAACGAATTGATCATGCGCCACGAAATGCTGCGCACCACGTTTGCCAGTGTGGACGGCGAGCCACGGCAGATCGTGCACCCGGTGATGGCGCTGGCGATGCCGAAGGTCGACCTGCGTGACCTGTCGCCAGAGGCGCGTGAAGTGCAGGTCGGAATGGCTGTCGATCGGGAGGCCAAAGCGCCATTCGACCTGGCCAGCGGCCCGCTGTTGCGGGCTTCGCTGCTGCGTCTGGCCGATGACGAGTATCTGTGGCTGTACAGCGTGCACCACATCATCGTCGATGGGGGTGATCCTTCACGAAGTGAGCACCTTGTATGGCGATTTTCTGCGCGGTCAGGCGTCCAGTCTGGCACCGCTGGCGGTGCAGTACGCCGACTACGCTTGCTGGCAGCAACAGCGTCTGAGCGGCGAGGCGCTGGCGGGGCAACTGGCTTTCTGGCAGCGCACGCTGGCCGACGCGCCGCCGCTGCTCGACATGCCTGCCGACCGGCCGCGCCCGGCCGTGCAGCGTTACGCTGGGGCGACCTTCAGCTCGACAGTCGATGGCAGCACCTTGCGCGGTCTTAATGCACTGGCCAGACAAACCCAGGGCACGCTGTTCAACGTGTTGATCGGCGCGCTTTCCGTGCTGCTGTGGCGCCACAGCGGTCAGCGGGACCTGTGCATCGGTACGCCGTTT
This sequence comes from Pseudomonas meliae, assembly GCF_001400515.1. Lineage (NCBI taxonomy): Bacteria > Pseudomonadati > Pseudomonadota > Gammaproteobacteria > Pseudomonadales > Pseudomonadaceae > Pseudomonas > Pseudomonas meliae. The sequence continues at coordinate 11,180 of NZ_LJQT01000468.1, forward strand.
GCCAACCGCAGCCGTCCTGAAATCGAGCCTCTGATCGGCCATTTCGTCAACACCCAGGTGATTCGCCAGCGTCTCGATGCGCAGCAGACCTTTGCTGAACTGTTGCGCGAGGTACGTGCCACGCTGCTGGATGTCCACGCCCATCAGGATGTGCCTTTCGACCGGGTGGTCGAGGCCGTCAACCCACAGCGTGATACCGGTTATTCGCCGTTGTTTCAGGTGATGATGGTGCTACAGAACACCCCGGGTATCGCTGTGCAGATGCCGGGGCTGAGCATGACGCCATATGGCACCGGCAGTGCCACGGCCAAGTTTGATCTGGCCTTCGAATGGGTCGAGCGCGACGGTGCGCTGAACCTGTTGGTGGAATACAACACTGATCTGTTTGATCAGGCCAGCATCGAGCGCCTGAGTGGGCATTATCGACACCTGCTGGAGCAGGTTGCGCTGGACCCGAAACAGCCGGTTGGCGCACTGACGCTGATCACTGACGCCGAACGCGAACAGATTCTGCACGACTGGAACAGCCCGGCAGCGCTGACGCAGCCTGTCGATTGTGTGCATCGCCTGATCGAGGCTCAGGTCACGCGTCGGCAGGCCGAGTGTGCGGTCATCTTCGAAGGTCGATCGCTGAGCTACAGCCAGCTCAACAGTCAGGCCAACCGCCTGGCGCATCACTTGCTCACCCTCGGCGTCGGCCCGGACGTGCGCGTGGCGGTGTGTATCGAACGTTCGCTGGAACTGCCGGTGGCCTTGCTGGCGGTGCTCAAGGCCGGGGGCGCCTATGTGCCGCTGGACCCGGATTATCCGTCAGGGCGCCTGCGTCATATTCTCGACGACACTTGCCCGGTGGTGCTGCTTGCTCTCGGGCCGACGCGCAAGATTCTCCGCGAGGCCCTGCAAGGTGCAGACTGCGAGGTGCCGATCCTCGATGTGCAGGCTGATGCCGTGCTCTGGGCTCAATGCTCGCCAGACAATCCAGACCCGCAGCGTGTCGGGGTCAACGCCGACCACCTGGCGTACGTGCTTTACACCTCGGGCACTACCGGCCTGCCCAAAGGGGCGATGGTCACGCACCGGGGGCTGAGCAACCTGCTGCTCTGGTGTCAGCAGTTCTGTGGCGAATCCGGAAGCATGCTGCACAAGATTCCATTTGGTTTCGACGCTTCCGCCTGGGAGCTCTTCTGGCCGCTGCTCACGGGCGGCCGACTGGTCATCGCCCGTCCCGGCGGGCATTTCGAACCCGGTTATCTGGCGCAGGTGGTGCGTGAACAAAACGTCACCGCGATGGTGTTCGTGCCGGCCATGCTGCAACTGTTTCTGGAGGTCGAAGAGGTCAGCGCCTGTCACTCCCTGATGGATGTGTTCAGTGGCGGCGGGGAGCTGTCGCCCGCAGTGGCCAGGCTGTTTCAGGAGCGTCTGCCGCATGCCCGCTTGCACAACGTCTATGGCCCGACCGAAACCACAGTGATCAGCAGTGTCTGGACGCTGCAGCCTGGCGCAGAGGTTCCGCCGCGCCAACTGCCCATCGGCCGACCTATCGCCAACACCCGTTTTTATGTGCTCGACGAGCGCAATGCGCCAGTTCCAGCCGGTGTTAGCGGTCAGTTGCACATTGGCGGCGTCGGCGTTGCACGGGGTTATCTGGGGCTGGACGAGCTCACTGCCGAACGGTTTATCGATAACCCGTTCGTTGCCGGTGACCGGTTGTACCGCAGCGGCGATCTGGCGCGTTATCGTCCGGATGGTCAGTTGGAGTTTATCGGTCGCAACGACTTTCAGGTCAAGTTGCGCGGCATTCGCCTGGAACTGAGTGAAATCGAAGCGCGGCTCGACCTGGTCCCCGGTATTCGCACCAGTGTGGCGTTGATCGTCGGTGACAGCGCGCAGAACCAGCGCCTGGTGGCGTGCTGCGTCACCGACAGCGCAGTGGACGAATCCGCACTGCGTGCGCACCTGGCAACGACCCTGTCCAGCGCCGTCATGCCCAGCGCTTATCTGTGGCTGGACGCCTTGCCGTTGACGGTCAATGGCAAGGTCGACCGTGTGGTTCTCGCGACACTGGCCGATCAGGACCTGGCCGAACGGCAGGTCAACCTCGGCAGCCCCAGGGACCATATCGAGCTGGCGTTGTATCAGATCTGGAAAGACCTGCTGCTGGTGCCGCAAATCGGCATCCGCGACAACTTCTTCAACGTCGGCGGCACCTCGATTGCGGCGATCAAGATGGCCTACGAGATCGGCCGGGCTTTCGCCGTCGAAGTGCCGGTGCGTGTGATCATCGGCCATCCGACCATCGAGGCGCTGGGCGGCTGGCTGCGTACCGGCGCCAGCCTGACTTCGGCGCAGGGCAACCTGATCGAATTCCGCCGCGGTGCCGGGCAACGTAACGTGGTGTGCATTCACCCGGCGGGCGGCACGGCGTTCTGCTACCTGTCGCTGGCCAAGGAGCTGCCGGAAAGCATCGGTGTGTACGGTGTGCAATCGCCGGGGTTGAACCCTGGAGAAAGCACCGAGCCGAGCGTCGAAGCGATGGCCGACGCCTATCTGCGGCGCATCGCGCCATTGACGTCACAACCGCTGATACTCACCGGGCTGTCGTTCGGCGGTCTGGTGGCTTACGAAATGGCCCGGCGCCTGACGGCTGCCGGCCATCGTCAGGTCACGGTGGTGCTGCTCGATACCCAGGGCTCGGATGATCCGGGGTTTCGGCAACAGATCGGGACGGTGGACATGGCTGAGTTCCGCGACAAGCTGGTGCGCTTCAACGGCATGTACCCCGGCATCGAAGACGCGCAGGTCGAGCGGTATTTCCATCTTTACAACCACAACCGTCTGGCTATGGCCGCTTACGAGTGTGCGCCACACGCCGGACGCATCGTGTTGATTCAGGCCCGTGAAGGCTTCAGCCGCACGCAGTTGCATGAGCTGCGCAGCTTCTGGCGTCGCCGCGCGGGTGACGGTTACAAGGCCCGGCTGGTGCACGGCGGGCACTGGGACATGCTGGAAAGTGCCGAGGTGCATCGTGTCTCGCAGACGCTCAGGCAAGAGCTGCAACGTTTCGACACGCAGGAGGCGCAATGATGAGCAGCCACAAGGAGAGTATAGCCCGGCACCCCGCGACTCTGCTGTCGCGCTTTGCCGAGCAGGTGCGACGCAATCCCGAGGCACTGGCGGTGATCGATCAGCACGTACGGTTGACCTACGCGCAACTGGCCAGCGCCAGCGAGCGCATCGCCAGGGGGGTGCTGGCACAAGGCGCAGGCCGCGGTGATCCACTTGCCCTGTGCATGCCGCGTGGCTGGCAGTGGGTGGCGACGATCATGGCCGCCTTGAAAGTGGGGGCCGTCGTGGTGCCGCTGGATCGGGCCAGCCCGCTACGGCGTCGGGAACTGATGCTGGACGATGGGGGGTGTGTCGGGCTGGTCACCCTGAGCGAAGATTCTGATGCTGTGTCGACGCTGCGTGGCTGGCACATCAGCGTCGAGGCGCTGCTGGATTACCCTGATCATCCGCCACAACCTGTGCCTGATTACTTCGCCGAGCTGAGTTTTCTGTTCTACACCTCGGGCACTACCGGCACCCCCAAGGCAGTGGAAGTGGGCGAGCGCGGCCTGTTGCGTCTGGCCCGGGCCGACAGCTACATCGAGATTCGTGCAGGCGACCGTTTCGCCTGCCTGTCCAACCCGGCGTTTGACGCCTGTAACTTCGAACTGTGGGCACCGCTGCTCAATGGCGGTTGCTGCGTCATCGTTGCCGACGCAGACCTGCTGGCCGCAGTGCTGGAAACACAACAGGTCGATAACCTGTTCATGACCGTTTCGCTGTTCAACACGCTGAGTGCGGATGACCCCGGCTGTTTTGCCAGCCTGCGCCAGCTACTGATCGGCGGCGAGCAAGTCAGCGCCGCTGCGGTGCGTGCCTGGTATCAGGCCAATCCTGACAGCCGTTGCCGGATTTTCAACGCCTACGGACCCACTGAATGCACCACCTTTGCACTGTGCCATCCCATTGCCCGAGACTTTACCGGTGATACGGTACCAATTGGCCGGCCATTGCCTGACACAGGCGTGCGTGTGCTGAACCCGCAACAGCGACCGGTTGCTGTCGGCGAGGCGGGCGAGCTTTACCTGAGTGGCAGCGGGGTGGCACGGGGTTACCGCCATCGTCCCACTGAGACCGAACACAGTTTCGTGCGCCTGCCCGCGCTCGACGCTGCAGACACACTTTATTACCGCACCGGCGATCAGGTGCGGGTCAATGTCGAGGGGCTGATCGAGTACCTGGGCCGCATCGACCGACAGGTGAAGATGCGCGGTTTTCGTATAGAGCCGGGGGAGGTCGAACAACGCATTCTGGACCATCCGCAGGTAGCGCAGGCGCATGTCTGTACCCGCAGGCAAGCGGCCGAAGACCATCAGTTGCTGGCGTTCATCGTGCCACGCGAAGGCCTGGACTATCGCGAGTTGGACCAGCACCTGCGTGAACACCTGGCGGTATGGATGCGCCCGCATCAGCTGTTTCTGCTTGAGCGTCTGCCGCTGACTGCCAATGGCAAGGTCGATCAGCGTGCGCTGCTGGAGCAGCCCTTGAAACCCTGGCGACCGCAAGCCTGCTCACGGCCTGACGATCAGCACTCGCCCGCACTGGACTGGCTGTTGACCCAGGCCCGCAGGCTGTTGGCACAGCCCGACCTCAACGGCCAGGATGACTGGCTGGGCAGTGGTGGCGACTCTCTCAAGGCCATGCGCCTGCGCTCTGCAATCCGCACGCACTGGCGACGCGAAATTATGCTGGGCGCGGTGCTGGGCGAATCGTTCGCAGCACTGGCCGAACGCCTGAGCGATGAACAGGGCGCTGCGTCTGCCTATCCACCCGCGCCACCCGTCAACAGGGTCGGGCGTGCGCCAGCCACTGCCGAGCAAAGCCGCTTGTGGCTGATGCAGCAACGCACGCCGCAAGCCACGGCCTACAACGTGCCGCTCATTCTGCACCTTGCGGCAGGCATTCAATTGCCCGCGCTGGCTGAAGCCGTGCAGCGCCTGCTGGCCCGACACAGCGGGTTACGCACGGCCTTCGTGTCCGGGGCTGACGGGCTTTATCAGGAGGTTTGCGAGCGCGACGTGCTGTGCCGCACCTTTGCTGTGGGGGCGTTCAGCGAACAGACCTGGCGCAGCTTCGCGACGCTGGTGTTCGATACACCCTTCGATCTGGCGACATCAGCCCTGTGCCAGGCCTGGCTATTGCCGTTTGCCGATGGCAGTTGTCGCTTGCTGATGAACCTGCACCACATTGTCATCGATGGCTGGTCGATGAACCTGTTGTTTGATGATCTGGTGCAACTGTACGACGATGCGCTGCACGGGCGGGCAAATGCGGAGCCTTTGCCTGGGCTGGGCACGCTGGAATTTGCGCTCTGGCAACGGCAATGGCGTGTCGACCCGCACTATCGCGACCAGCGCCGTGCCCTGGCCGGGTTGCATCGCCAGCAGCCAGCATGTTCGCCACCGCTGGTGGCGGTTCGTGAACCAGGCCCGCAGGCACGGCTGTACCGCCAGCCGCTGGGTGCCATGCGCAGTGCCGCACTGGATCGGTTTTGCAGCCAGCAACGCGTCACCCGCTATGAAGTGTTGTTCAGCGTTTATGCCTGGAGCGTGTACGCGCTGACCGGCTGCGAACGGCCGCGAATCGCCAGCCCGGTCTCCAACCGTCCATTGACCGAGTTCGAAGACGCAATCGGCATGTTTGCCAACACCGTGCTGATCCCGACGGTGCTCGACAACAGCATGACGCTCGACCAGCAGATGCACCGCCAGACTGGCACAGTGCGTGAGGTGCTGGCCTTGCAGGACGTCGCTCTGGCGGACCTGGTGGAAGACCTGCGGCTGTCGTCGAGCAGTGCGCTGTTCGATTTCATGTTCGTACTGGAAAACACCGACTACGCCAGGCTGGCCCATACCGGCCTGCGGGCCACGCTGGAATTCAACGAGACGGTGCAGGCCAAGTGCCCGCTGACCTTGCTGGTGGTCGATGCCGGGTCCCAACTGGAATGCTGGTGGGAGTACCAGTGCAGTTATTTCGATGCGGCACAAATGATCGCCGTCAATCGGCTGTTGCAACAGGGGCTTGATCTGCTACTGGAGAAACCGTCGGCCACCCTTGATGCGCTGCTCACGCCTTACCGCTTCAGCCTGCCGCCCGCCAGTCAGGGCGACAGCGCTGAGCCNNAGCCGCCGTTCAACACCGTGGCCGACTGGTTCGCCTATCAGGTGAGTTGCACGCCGGATGCTCCGGCGCTGGTCGCCGATCAGCAGTGCATCAGCTACGCCGAACTGGATGCACTGGCCGATACGCTGGCGGCCACCCTGATCGAGCAGTGTCCGTTGCCTGAGGAAAATGGTGCGCCACTGCAAGTGGTCCTGTACCTCGAGGCGTCGGTCGAGCACATCGTGGCCTTGCTGGCGCTGGCCAGACTCAACCTGACGGCCGTGCCGCTGGACCCTGGTTATCCTCTGGCGGTGCAGCGTCAGGTCATGCAGCAGGCACAGCCGTGTTGCCTGCTGTACAGCACTGTCACCGAGGCGGCACTGGATGAATTGAATGCTGGTCGGCTGGCCCGTCATCGGGTCGACCTGAGCGCTGCGCCACGGTCATTCGAACGTCGCCATCATGCGGGCGAGCGACCTTTGTACACGCTGTTCACGTCCGGCTCGACGGGTACGCCGAAAGGCGTTCAGGTGCCGGACCGAACCCTTTGCAACCTGTTGCACTGGCAACGTAACCAAGGTCATTTGCCAGCCAGATCGGTGACCCTGCAATTTTCCATGCTGTCGTTCGATGTGTCGTTTCAGGAGATTTTCAGCACGCTTTGCGGCGGTGGCTGCTACCACCTGATCAACCCACGCTGGCGGCAGGATGCCCAGGCATTGTTGAGTTATCTGCAGCAAGCGCGCATCGAGCGGTTGTTCCTGCCGTGCGTGGCCTTGCAGCACTTGGCGCAGACGGCAGTCAGCCAGGGCGTTTACCCGCAGGCGTTGCGTGAGGTGATCACGGCCGGCGAGCAACTGCTCTGCACCGATGCATTGCGCAGCTGGTTTGGGGGCATGCCGCAGGCGCGTCTGTTCAATCATTACGGCCCGACCGAAACCCACGTGGTCAGCGCCTGGCGTTTGCCAGCGGCGGTTCAGGACTGGCCACTGCGAGCGCCTATCGGGCTGGCGGTGAACAACGCGCGTCTGCTGCTGGTGGACGAACACGACCAACAAGTACCAGGTGGCAGCCGGGGTTATCTGCTGGTGGCGGGGCCGATGATTTCGCGCTGCTACCTGGCCGACCCGGTGCTGAATGCCGCGCGGTTTGTCGAGTTGCCGCAGCCCGAGGGCAACATGCTGTTCTATCGCACCGGCGACCTCGCCCGGGCTGATGCCGATGCCTGCCTGCACTACCTTGGCCGTGACGACCAACAGGTCAAGGTGAGTGGCCAGCGTCTTGAGCTGGGGCAGATCGAAGCCGCACTGATGCAGGACGCTCAGGTAAGCAATGCGGTGGTGGCCATGCACGGCGAACCGCCACGTCTGGTGGCCTGGTTGCAGGTCGAAGGCACGCCGCCTGACGTGCAGCAGCTGGATCGCCAGGTCACGCTGCACTTGCCTGCGCATGTGCGTATCGACGAATACCGCTGTGTCGATGCCTGGCCGCGTACGCCCAGCGGCAAGATCGACCGAAAGGCGTTGAGTTCGCTGGGCGAGGCACTGCAACGGCGTCGCAGTGTACTTGCGCAAGTGCCGCTGAGCGCGCTTGAACAGCAACTGAGCAAGTTGTTCGTGGCGGTCATCGGCCGTGATATCGAGCTTGATCAGACCTTCTTCGAGGCCGGTGCCACCAGCCTGGGCCTGATGCGCCTGCATGCCCGTTTCAACGAACAACTGCCACAACCAGTGGCGATGGCAGCGCTATTCGAACATGTCACTGTGCGCCGTCTGGCGCAGCATCTTTCGGCCTCGCCATCGGTTTCAGTGGCGCGTGCGCAAGGCTCCGATGCTGGCGAGCAGCCGATGGCAATCATCGGCATGTCGGTGAATGTTGCGGGGGCCGGCAACCTCGCCGAGTTCTGGGCAATGGTCCAGGGAAACGAGTTGGGCATCGAGCTGTTCGACGCCGCCGATGGGTTGGTCGGCGCGAGTAGTCAATTGGCGGGGATGCTGGATTTCGACCCGGAATACTTCGGCATCAGCCTTCAGGAAGCACGGCTGATGGACCCGCAACAGCGGCACCTGCTGATGGGCTGTGTGCAGGCATTGCAACATGCCGGGCTCACGCCCAAAGCCGACGGTCCGCGCATCGGCCTGATCGCCAGTTGCGGCGAAACCACGTATTTCCAGCAAATGCTGCGCGAAACTGCTGAGGGTGATCTGCCGGACGGCTTTCAGATGGCGCTGCACCACGACAAGGACTTTCTGGCCACCAAGGCGGCTTACCACCTCGACCTCGGCGGCCCGGCAATCAGCGTCCAGGCGGCATGCGGCAGCTCGCTGATTGCCGTGCACCTGGCGGCGGCGATGCTGCGTCAGGGCGACAGTGACGTGATGCTGGCCGCCGGGGTGTTGATCGACCCGACTCTGACCGATGGCTACCGCTACCGTCCACAGCACATTTTTTCCCGCGACGGGCTGTGTCGCCCGTTCAGTGACGACGCCAGCGGCACCATCGGTGCCAGCGGTTATGGTGTGGTAGTACTCAAACCGCTGGACCGTGCCCAGGCCGACGGCGACCGGATCTACGCACTGGTCGAAGCCTCTGCGCTGAACAACGATGGCCGCGCCAAGATGAGTTACACCGCGCCGTCGGTGGCGGGGCAGAGCGCGGTGATCAGTGAGGCCCTGCGCAAGGCAAGTGTCACAGGTGCAGACATGGGCTACATCGAGGCCCACGGCACAGGCACGCTGCTGGGCGACCCTATTGAAGTGGCCGCACTGAGCAAGGCGTTCGGTGCAACGCCCGCTGCCAGTTGCGCTCTGGCTTCAGTGAAAAGCCAGGTCGGCCATCTGGGCGCGGCGGCGGGTGTAGTCGGGCTGATTCGTGCGACGCTTGCGGTATTTCATGGTGTGATCCCGCCCAATCTGGGCTTTGCCCGGATCAACCCGCAAATCGACCTGCAGCACTCACCGTTCTACATACCCACCACCTCACGGCCATGGCCCGATGGCTGTCGACGGCTGGCCGGGGTAAGCAGTTTCGGTATCGGCGGAACCAACGCGCATGTGATTGTCGGCGCGCCGCCATCGCAGGCAGACAGCGCCGAGGAATGCCCGCCGTGCCTATTGCTGTCGGCACACAGCCGTACAGCGCTGGAGCGGGACGTCGCGGCAATCGATGCGTGGCTCAATACCTTTCCCGAACAACAGACCGCGCTGCTGCGTTACCTGCAAAACGGGCGACGCGCATTGCCCTGGCGCTTTGCGGTGATCTGCCAGCCGGGTCAAACGCTGCGCTTGCAACCTTCTTCGATCAAACGGGTGACGGTCTCGGACCTGCGTCTGAAGGCCAGTGAGCACTCGCCGCAGGCGTTGCTGGAAGCCTGGTATGCAGGGGCCAGTATCGAGGTGGCGACGCGTTCGGCACCGCCACCGTGGAACTTGCCGCCCTCGGCGTTCGACCTGCAGACCTTCCGCTTCAAGCCATCCGCCGCTGTCGAGCCGCAGCCGCCGCAAACCGCTGAGCGCGAGCTGATGGCGGACTGGTTTTATCAGCGCCAGTGGCAGCGAGTGCGTCGTCTGGGCACACAACCGATTGGCGAGCGTCGCGACAGGCTGGTGGTGTGCAGTCACGAGCGCATTGATGCCGCAATGCTTGGCAGCCTGCAGGGCGTTTATCGGCACGTCATCGAGGTGCAGGCCGGTAATGGTTATCAACAGCTTGGCCCGAACCTTTATGAGCTTGATCCACTGGACCCGCTGGCGTTTAGCCGATTGATCGCCGAGCTTGATCAGATTGGGCAGGTGGCGACCGAACTCGACTGGCTGCATGCCTTGCCACTCTCGGTTGGCGGGGTGGTCAACGAGCAAAGCCTTGCCGCCGCGCAATGGGCGTGTCTGGACACGCTCAGCGCGTTTTTGCAGGCCTGGGGGGAACGCGCACAGAAGACCGCTTTGCGACTCTGGCTGCTGTCCTGGCAGGCGTGCCCGGTAAATGGTCAGGTCATGCGTCCGGAACTGGCGGCGCTGGCAGGTATTACCGAAGTGGCCCCGCAGGAGTACCCGATACGCTGTCACTGGCTGGATCTCCCCACTGCGCAATGGGGCAGCCAGGCGCTGCAACTGGCGTCGCTGCTTGCCGAACCGACATCGCTGCCACGGCGCATGGCCATTCGTGACGGTTATCTGTGGCAACCACAACTGCAGCCCGGCCCGCTCGCGCTGCCAAAGGTCGCTTCGAATCTGCTGCCGGTAAATGGCACGTTTCTGGTGCTCGGCGGCACAGGTGGCATCGGCCGCACGTTGTGTGAACACTTGCTGCGATCAAGCCAGCGGCGGGTAGTGCTGCTGTCGCGCCGTGGGGAATGTCCGCAGGAGCTTGGCGATTATGCCGCGCGTATCGATAGCGTTCAGGCGGATATCGCCGATTTGGCATGCTGGCCCAAGGTGCTTGAGCAACTGCGCGAGCGTTATGGACACTTCGACGGGGTAATCCATGCTGCCGGGACCGGAGCGGGCAGCCTGATTCGTCAGCGCGATGCTCACCTGCTGTCTGAAGCGATGGCGAGCAAGACCCGCGGCATGCTGGCGGTCGAAGCGTTGATCGAGCAGATGACGCCAGGGTTTGTGCTGTACTGCTCATCGATGTCGGCGCTGTTCGGCGGTGCCGGACATCTGGATTACGCCGCCGCCAGTGCGGTGCTAGACGGCTTCGCCCATTACCGCCCGAATGGCGAAAATGGCTGCGTGCGCCTGGGTATCAACTGGGATATCTGGAGGGAAACCGGTATGGCCGCTGCCAGCGGCATCGGCGATGAAGCGCATCAGCGGCATCTCGCGGTCGGCATGTCGGCGCAAGAGGGCTGCCAGGTATTCGACGCCGCCATGACTGCACAACTGCCGCAATTGTTGATTTCGACGACCGATCTGAACACCGCACGCCAGTTTTACCCGGCTCGTCATAGCGGTGCTGGCTTGACGCTGGTCGACACTGCGCCAGCCGTTGCGGCAGAAGCCGGTCTGCCAGAGCGTCTGCATGGCTGCCTGTGCAAATGGCTTGGCGTAAGCGATCTGGATCCGGATGACTCGCTGTACGAGCTGGGCGCTGATTCCCTGACCTTGCTGGACCTGATCGACGAATTGCAGGCCGCGACGGGTGTGGTATTCCAGTTGTCACAGTTCAGCCACAAGGTCAGCCTGCGCGAGGTACTGGCGCTGGTGCAGTCAGCGCAGGGCGGTGCGGTTACGGTCGAAGACCAGTGGGCCGACGCGGTGAGGATTGACCAATGGCATGCGGGAGCTGGCCTCGGCGCTGCACCCTGATCTGGGTGTGTGGGTAATCGCCGACCCGGCCTTGCGCCTGCCCGAGTTGCCGAATATCAGTCTGGCCGAACGGGCGCAGCTGTATCTCGACGCGTTGCAGGCCCATCACCCCGACGGCACAGCATGGCGGCTGGCCGGCTGGTCGTTCGGCGCGTGGGTGGCGCAGGCGATGTGCAACCTGCTGGCGGACAGTTGCGAGCAGCCGGTGCTGTACCTGATCGATCCGCCTGCGCCGGACGCTGGCACCGAGCTGGCGCGGATCGACGAAGAACGTATTCAGCAGGTCTTCCAGCGCGAGTTTTCTGCACGGCGGGCCCTCAACACTGCCGCCAGCACGGCCAGCGAAGACGCGTCACGTTACCTGCAAAGCCTGATTGTCTGCTGCCAGAACAACATGGCGAGCATGGCTGATCATCGGCCCGCGCAACTGCCTGATACCAAGGCACGACTGTTCATTGCCACGCGTCCCAATCCATATGGCGTGGGTAGCGCCTGGCGGATGGCTGACCTGCAGCGCGCCTGGCAGGACCTGTTGCCGCAACTGCTGAGCTGGCAGCCTCTGGACACTGACCATTACGGCATTGTCGCAGCGCCGTGGGCGCAATTGATTGCCGAGATGATCAACGCAGACCTGCCAGCAGGGGAGGGCTGAACGCGTTAGCGGCACGTTTTTCAGGCGGGGCTGACGTTCCCGTAGACGAACCACGGACATGGTGATCGGCCATGCCAACCATTCAAGGGTGAGGGATCATGGATCAAATGGCACTCAAGGCCATCGAAGGCATCGCGGGGGCGCCTCGCGCGCCGTATCACAGCATCACGGTCAACCGCCTGACACCCATAATCGGTGCAGAGGTCAGCGGGGTCGACCTGTCGCAGCCTCCGGGTGAGGAGCAACTGAAGGAAATTCGCCGCGCTTTTCTGGAAAACCACGTGCTGGTGTTTCGTGATCAGCACCTGACGGTCGAGCAGCACAAAGCCTTTGGCCGACTGTTTGGACCGTTGCGTGCCTTGCCGGTAGAGAGCATCGATGGCGATGACCCGGAACTGGTCGTGGTGCGCGCCAATGCGCAATCGCGTTTCGCTGCGGGCGAGCTATGGCACACAGACGGCACCGCTGATCTGGAGCCGTCGATGGGCTCGATGCTGTACGTCAAGGAAACCCCCGCCATCGGCACCGGCGGCGACACGCTGTTTGCCAACATGCACCTGGCCATAGAAATGCTCTCGCCTGCGATGCAGGCGTTTCTTGGCGAACTGACGGCCATTCACGATGGCGAGATTCCGTGGAAGGGCTATCAGCCGCCTGCCAACCTTCCCAAAAGCGAGCACCCTGTGGTGGTTCGCCACCCTGAAACCGGACGCCGCAGCCTGTTCGTCAATTCCGGTTTCACCTCGCATATCGTGCAACTGTCCGCAGGAGAGAGCCACACGCTGCTGAACATGCTGTTCGACCTGATCGCCCGCGAACCTTCGCTTAGTTGTCGTGTGCGCTGGGAGCCGAACACGCTGGTGTTCTGGGATAACCGCTGCACCCAGCATCACGCGGTGTGGGATTACTTCCCGCACTCGCGCTATGGCGAGCGAGTGACGATTCTCGGAGGGCGGCCCAAAGCCTGAGCCGCTTGCCGCAGCCTGGCGAACGCTGGGCTGCGGGCTTGTCACCTCAGTCGCAGGTGATATTTCAGGTCATCGAACCACTGATCGCCGATCTGATAGGCATGCGGGACGCGGCGTTCGAAAGAGAAACCGCATTTCTCCAGCACCTTGCAGGAGGCAATGTTGCCATCGGTCACGGTCGATTCCAGTGAATCGAGGCCGATGGCGGCAGCGTAGTCGATGATTGCCCGGCGGGATTCGGTGCCGAAGCCCTTGCCTTGATTTTCCGGCAGCAACAGACAGCCTACTTCGGCATGCCCTGGCGACATGATGCGAAAGCCGCTGACCCCCAGCTCCACGCCGCTCTGCTTGTCGACGACCACCAGGCACAGCCAGTGATCGGACTCTGGCGTCCACACCGGAAGGCGATGCTCAAAGCCTTTGCGAACTTGTGCTTCTTCGATTTCCCCGAAGACGTACTGCATGGTCTGAGGCTCGGAGTGCAGCCTCAGAAACAACGGCCAGTCGCTGGCGAACAGGGTCCGCAGATAAAGCCGTTCGGTGTGTAGTTTCAGCATCCGTTGCTCCTTGCACGATCAAAAAGGCACAGGGTTTTGTACTCGGCATTCGGCCAATGATCAATAATGCACGCGCATTTCATCGCCATCGCTCGCGGCAATCGCTGAGCAGCAAGGCATGGTCATACCCTTCAGCATTTCAGGGACGAGTAAATGGCACTTCGCGTATTGGTCATTGGTGGCTACGGTAACTTCGGCAGCCTTATCTGCAATCATCTGGTGATGATGCCGGACATCGAACTGGTCATTTCCGGTCGCGACCCGCGCAAGCTGGCGGAAAAAGTCGCTGAGCTGCAAACACTGGGTGGCAAATCCTGCGAGAGCTGGTGTGTGGATATCATGCAGGACGGCGCTGGCAGCCAACTTCGCGCGCTGGGCATTGATCTGCTTATCCACACGGCGGGGCCTTTTCAGGGACAGTCGTATGCCGTGGCCCGGCATTGCATCGAGGCGGGTGTGAATTATTGCGACCTGTCGGATTGCCGGACCTTCGTCTCCGGTATCGCCACTCTGGATGCCCTGGCGCGTGAGGCGGGCGTCTGTGTGCTGAGCGGATGCAGCTCGGTGCCGACGCTTTCGGCGGCCATCATCGATCAGCATCGCCAGCGTTTTCTGCGCATCGATTCGATAGAGCATGGCATCTCCTCGGCAGCGAAAATGCCCGGTCTGTCGACCGTGCGTGGCGTACTGGCCAATGCCGGGCGGCCGATCAGGCAACTGCGCAACGGCAAGGTCCACGAAGTCCATGGCTGGATGGACCTGACCCTGCGCCGGATGCCCGGCATGGGCACACGGCTGGTGGCCAATGTCGACGTCCCGGACCTGGATGTATTCGCGACACGTTATGCCGCGCGGCATCTGAGCTTCAAGGCCGGCTCCGCGCTCAAGGCCGGCGGCATCGCGACCTGGCTGCTGGCGCTGGCGATTCGCTGTGGGCTGCTGCGCGATCCTGCGTCGTGGGCCGAGCGCCTGTACCGTTGGGGCGCGCGCTTTGAACACTGGGGTGATCGAAAGAGCGCGATGTACATCGATGTCGATGGCGTCGACCTCACCGGCCAGCCGCTGCACATGCGTGCGCAATTGACTGCACTGAACGACAAGGGCCCGGAGATCCCCGGCAGTGCTGCCGTCGCGCTGAGCGGCAAAATGGCCGGTGGCTATCGCCCACAACCGGGCGCACGGGCCTGCGTCGGAGAAATCAGCGTAGACGAGTACCTGGCAGCGATCAACGAGCCGGAAAACATCCGGCTGGATGTTCAGTTCACCGACCGCCACGTCTGACGCTGTTGCCAATCTCCGATGGCTCCGTACAGGCGAAGATCAAGGCAGTTTCATTGCGTGATCTTCCGGTTTCGCGCGGTGCCAATCATCGGAAAAATTCTGCTCAGGCGATTTAAATAAATATTCATCATCGCGCGCCGGCCACGTAATTCTTGGGCTTCAGGGTGCCTTCGATTGGCGCGTGCGTGATTCCGATAACGTTAACTATCAAGTTAAATCTTTCAGCGCCGACTCACGGGTATTCCGAAAAATCAAAGGCACACATGTAATGAGCGCAAAATGGTTGGACAATCTGAAAGTCAGCAAGAAGCTCGGACTGGGCTTTGCCGCTATTTTGCTCGGAGTACTGACCGTCACCGTCATCGGCTACTCCAGCACCAACCTGCTGATCGAGCGCATGGGCAAAAGCAGCAAGGTCGCCGAGATCAAGGCTGACGTCCTGAATGCCCGGATCGCTGCGCAAGCCTATGCGACCGGTCCTACCGCCGCAGGTGTGCAGAACTACGCCAGCGCGCTGGATACCTTGAGCCGCAGTGTCGATCAGGGCCTGCAGGTGTTCGTGATATCGAGCAACCTGGCCAAGCTGCGCGAGATCAAGGAGCAGGTGGGCGGTCTGAAGCAGACGTTCGACCAATTGGTCGGCATCAATCAGAAAGTCGACGAGGCGTTGAAACCGATCATCAAGGTTTCCGATGACGTCAGCGCGACCTTTGAGAATCTGCTGAACAAGACCATTGACGACACCTTGCGTTTGCCGAATGAAACCGGCATCAGGCAGGTCAAGATCGCTGGCGACCTGCGTAACGGCATGACCAATTTCCGTCTGGTGTTTCGCCGCTACCTGAGCGTTCCGAATGCCGACAACCGTCAGGCCACCTATAAGGCCGCCGACGCCCTGATCGCACAAGTGGACGCCGCTCGCAGCCAATTGCCTGTCGAGGCAAATGCTGCAGTGGATGCCGCGCTGGTGGCGTTGAAACAATACAAGGTCCTGATGTCGTCGATTTCGGACATGCTGCAGCAGACCGAGCAAGTCCGTACCGATCTGCAACAGCAATCCATAGCGACCGCTGCCCGTGCCGATGATCTGGCGGCGTTGCAGGTCATCAGTGCCAAGAAGGAACAACAAACCGCTGTGGTGCAATTGCTGAGCGTAGCGCTGGTCGTGCTGCTGGTCGGCATCTTTGCTGCGTTCCTGATCACACGTCAGATTACCGTGCCGTTGAACAGCACCGTAATTGCGGCGCGCCGGATTGCCGACGGCGATCTGACCCATGACAGCAGCACCACCCGCCAGGACGAACTGGGCCTGCTGCAGAACACCATGCAGCACATGACGGTTTCTCTGCGCGGCCTGATCGGTGGCATCGGCAACGGTGTGACGCAGATCGCCACGGCGGCCGAACAATTGTCTGCTGTCAGCGAACAGACCAGTGCCGGCGTCACGTTGCAAAAAAACGAAGTTGACCAGGTTGCCACCGCCATGAACGAAATGGCGTCGACCGTGCAGGAAGTAGCACGCAATACCGAAGACGCTTCGCTGGCGGCCAAACAGGCCAGCGAACGTGCCGCTCACGGTAGCAGTGTGGTGCAGCACGCTACTCGCGAAATCGGCCAATTGGCCGGTGAAGTGAAACAGCTGGGCGAAGCCATGCAGCGCCTCACCGAAGACAGTGGCAAGATCGGTAGCGTGATTGACGTGATCAAGGCCGTTGCCGAACAAACCAACCTGCTGGCGCTCAACGCGGCCATCGAGGCTGCACGTGCGGGTGAGCAGGGCCGTGGTTTTGCGGTGGTGGCTGACGAAGTACGTTCGCTGGCTCAGCGTACCCAGAACTCCACCACGGAAATCGAAGCGCTGATTCAGGCGTTGCAAAAAGGTACAGGTGCCGCATCGGGTCTGATGGATGCCAGCCTGCAACGCACCGAAGGCACAGTCGTGCTGGCTCGTCAGGCCGAGCAGGCACTGGTTGAGATCAATCAGTCCATCGGCACCATTGAACAGATGAGCCAGCAGATTTCTGCCGCGGCCGAGCAGCAGAGCGCCGTGACCGACGAAATCAACCGCAGCGTGCTTAGCGTGCGCGACATTGCCGATCAATCGGCTTCGGCAACCGAGCAAAGCGCCGCATCGACTGTAGAACTGGCCCGTTTGGGCAGCGATTTGCAGAGCATGGTGGCGCGTTTCAAGATTTAACTTCCCTGCATCAGGCGCCTTGTGACTCGGTCACGAGGCGACCTGCCGCGCTTCCGCCCGTACGACCATCCACACACCGACACCCGACACCGCCATGCCTGACGCCATCTGCCAGGACAGCGGCTCGTTGAACATCACCCAGGCCCAGAGCATTGTCACCGGTGGGCTGAGGTACAGCACGCGGGCAACGCGGGTGGCTGATGCGCGGCGCAGACACACCCAATACAGTCCGTACCCGCCCAAAGTTGCCAGCCCCACCGTCCAGATCACGCTCAACGCAAACCCGGTACTGGGAATGGGGGCCAGGCTGCCCTGTGTTCCCTGGATGATGGCGAACGCGAAGCTCGATATAAAACATTGCAGCCACAGGTTGGGAAGCAGGTCCATGGGCTGCATGTGGGTCGAACGCTTCTGCCACAGCGTCGCAATGGCCAGCGATAACATACCCAGCAGTGGCAGGCCGTAGGCCCACAATGGCGCATCTCCCACCGCCAGCGCGCTGTACGTGACCAGCACCACGCCGACCAGACCGACCACCAGCCCCGCCCAGATTTGCCAGACAAGCCGCTGCCCGAGCACGGCGGCAGCCAGCAGTGCCATGCCCACCGGCAACAAGTCGGCAAACAGTGCCGCGAGTCCCGCAGGTACGCCCAGCGCGATGCCCTGCGTAACGCCTGCCACGTAGCCCGCCATGGCCAGCAGACCGATTCCCGCATTTTTCAACAGCGTGGCAAGCGGTATCGATCTCAGTTGCCTGGTGACGAAAGGCATCAGGATCAACGTGACCACCACACAACGCCAGAACACCACCAGCAATGGTGGTGCGTAATCAAGCGAAAACCGCGCGCCGATGAAACCCGAGCTCCAGGTCAGGACAAGGGCTGCTTCCAGCAAGATAAGGGGAATGGCCTGATGCCAGGCAGGCCGCGTTACGCTCGGAGAAATCGATAGGTGCTGATTCATGGACACAGGTTACGAAGTCAGCGTAATCTAATAAATCAAAATTAAGTGCAGTAGTTGTTCAGGTTTTATGAATCATGAGCGCAATTCTCGATATCGAACTGATACGTACTTTTCATGCAGTGGCGCGAATAGGGAAGTTTTCTGCGGCTGCCGAGCAACTTCACAAAAGCCCCGCGGCAGTCAGTGTGCATATCCAGCGGCTTGAGGCGGTAGCGGGCGGGCGTTTGCTCAATCGGGACAACCAGGCAGTGTCTCTCACTGCGCTGGGCAAGCGTTTGCTGGTCTCGACGACGGAATTGCTGTCCACCCATGACCGCGTGCTGGCTGACCTGCAAGGGACTCATCTGGCTGGGCGCATCACGCTGGGTGTTCCGGATGAGTACGCCGTTCATGTCATCCGCGACATCCTGCCGGTGTTCGCTGCGGCCTGGCCCAATGTGGTGCTGGAATTGAAAACCGCACCCAGCTACACCCTGCGCGAGCAGGTTGCGCGCGGCAAGTTGCAGACAGCAGTGATCGCGCAACCCAAAGGGCAGCCAAGTGCTGATACGCAGTTTCTGGTATCTACCAAGCCGGTCTGGGTCGGGCCGGCCAGCGTCGCACTGGGACCTGCGGACCCGTTGCCGCTGGCCATTCACGCAGCGCAATGTCCTTATCGTGAAGCCATGATGGCGTCGCTCAAAGACAACGGCCGCAAAATCCGTGTAGTTCTCGAAAGCCCGTCCAATCAGGCGATCAAAGCCTGTGTGGAAGCGGGCCTGGCGATCAGCCTTATTGATCGGAGCGGAGTCACGGAAGCCATGCAGATTCTCGATGACCTGCCTGAAATTCCCGAGCACGAAATCGTCTTCCTGCGCTCGCCGTCGTCACAGAACGACGAGGCGGTGAGTCTGTTGGCGCAGGCGCTGCAGAAGTATTTTCGGCTTTAGTCGATAGCGCTGCAGTTGGCAGCGCTATCGACTGTCAGAGCGCTGGCGCTTCAACCATCCTTGAACAAAAAGCTGTACGCATTCAACGCTGGTACGCCGCCCAAATGTGCGTAGAGCACTTTCGAGCCCTCGGGGAATTCACCATTGCGCACCATGTCGATCATGCCGTGCATGGATTTGCCTTCGTAGACCGGGTCGGTCAATACGCCTTCAAGGCGCGCGCAAAGGCGAATGGCTTCAAGGGTGCCCTCGTTCGGCAGGCCGTATTCGGGGTAGGCGTAGCGGGTGTCGAGCACCACGTCTTCGGCGGTGATTTCGCGACCCAGCTCTACCAGTTTTGCGGTGTTCTGAGCGATACGCAGAACCTGCGCACGGGTCTTTTCCGGTTTGGCCGACGCGTCGATACCGATCACACGCTGTGCCCGGCCATCGGCAGCGAATCCCACCAGCATGCCTGCGTGAGTACTGCCGGTTACCGAGCAAACCACGATGTAGTCGAATTTGAAGCCCAGTTCCTCTTCCTGCTGGCGCACTTCATCGGCAAAACGCACGAACCCCAGGCCGCCATAAGGGTGTTCCGAGCACCCCGCTGGAATCGGAAACGGTTTGCCGCCGCTTTCCTCGACGTCGGCCATGGCCTTTTCCCAGCTCGGCCGAATGCCGATATCGAAGCCTGCCGAATCCAGGCGCACATCGGCACCCATGATGCGTGACATCTCGATATTGCCGACCCGGTCGTACAACGCGTCGGAATAGTTGACCCAGTTTTCCTGAACCAGCACGCATTTCATACCCAGATGCGCCGCGACTGCCGCCACCTGGCGGGTCTGGTTGGACTGGATGCCGCCGATCGACACCAGTGTGTCGTAGCCGCCGTCGATGGCTTCCGGCACCAGGTATTCCAGTTTGCGGGTCTTGTTACCGCCAAAGGCCAGACCGCTGTTGCAATCCTCGCGCTTGGCATACAACTCGACCTTGCCACCCAGATGCTCGCTCAAGCGTTTCAGAGGGGTGATGGGCGAGGGGCCGAAGGTCAGAGGGTAGCGCTTGAACTTGCTCAGGTTCATATCGGGGCTCCGTTGATAAGTTGATTCAGGCCTGCAAGGAATGAGTTCGACGTTTGAACGGTGTGCCTGAAGTGGTTCCTATCATAGGAAATAGCTGAATAATCGTGGTTGCAAAGAATTGTCTATTTGCAAAATCAGCGTTAGTGTCATGCCACTAATGCAAACTTTTATTTTGTGAAATTCATCATGAAAGCAATAAATGAACGCACTAAAAAGTCCGCTGGCGATGTAGCACCGCTGCTGGACAGGATTGACCGCGCCATTCTCAAGACCCTGCAACGTGACGCCTCGATTTCCAACGTGGCACTCGCCGAGAAGGTCAAGCTGAGTCCGCCTGCTTGTTTGCGGCGCGTCGAGCGGTTGAAGGAGGCGGGCGTTATCAAGGGCGTGGTGGCGTTGCTCAATGGTGACGTTCTGGACGCGGGCATGGTGGTGCTGATCGGTGTGGTGCTGGACCGCTCGACACCGGACTCATTTGCGCAATTTGAAGAAGCCGCGCAGAAGGTGTCCGGCTGCATGGAGTTTCATGTGGTCACCGGCGAGTTCGATTACTTCATGCTGCTGCGCACCAAAGACAGTCAGAGTTTCAACCGCCTGCATGCCGAACAACTGCTGTACTTGCCCGGTGTCAGACAGATCCGCTCGTTCATGGGACTGCGTCAGGTGGTGTCGACCACGCAATTACCCATTTAACCGGTTGCTCGACGTGGCCTGCTTGTACTACGCAGCGTCAAACGTTCACGTCTGATGAAGGTCAGAGTTGTTGACTGCCACACGATTGACCCTGGCGCATGATTCAATCAGTGCTATTTCCTTTTTTACTTGCTCAAGGATTTTTATTTTGGCTGCTGGAAGCTTGCTTACCCTGCTCGACGATATTGCCACCCTGCTGGATGACGTGGCACTGGCCACCAAGAAAACCGCGGGTGTGCTGGGGGATGATCTGGCGCTCAATGCCCAGCAGGTCACCGGTGTTTCAGCCGATCGCGAACTGCCCGTTGTGTGGGCCGTGGCCAAGGGCTCGTTGCTCAACAAGGCAATCCTGGTTCCGGCGGCACTGTTGATCAGCGCCTTCGCGCCCTGGGCGATTCTTCCCTTGTTGATGATCGGCGGCGCGTTTCTGTGTTTCGAAGGTTTCGAGAAAATCGCCCATAAATGGCTGCATCCCGAAACCGGCGAAGAGCATGATCAGCGCAAGCAGGCGGCCACGGATGCTTCCGTGGACATGGTGGCGTTCGAAAAGAACCGTATCAAAGGCGCGATTCACACCGACTTCATTCTTTCGGCAGAAATCATCGTGCTGGCGCTGGGCGTAGTGTCGGCCCGACCGTTCATGGATCAGGTCGGTGTACTGGTTATTGTCGCTGTGCTGATTACCGTGGGTGTCTATGGACTGGTGGCAGGTATCGTCAAACTTGACGACCTGGGCCTGTACCTGAAAAAGACTGCAAGCTCTGCGGCGCAGAAAATCGGTGGTGCTTTGCTATGGCTTGCGCCGGTATTGATGAAGGTACTGTCGATTGTCGGTACTGCGGCCATGTTCATGGTCGGCGGCGGGATTCTGGTTCACGGTCTGCCATTTGCTCACCATTGGGTCGAAGGCGTGACCGAAGCTGCAGCCGGTGCGGTGGGCGGGCTGTCGATGGTCGTCCCGACCCTGATCGATGCGGTCGCCGGGGTTATCGCTGGCGCGGTGCTGGTGTTGGTCGTGACGCTGATTGGCAAGGTCTGGAAAGCGGCTAGGGAGTGAGTGGAGGCGGGCTCCGCGCAGGAGTTGAATATCGTGCCAATGCTCCGCGTTGG